>NZ_JBHWJY010000020.1:0-112840 GCF_042731135.1 Streptomyces sp. NPDC059874 | reverse complement strand
CGTCAGGAACAAGATCAGCACGCACCCCGGACACCCTGCCGACCAAGATCGCCGAGCACAAGACCCGCGACTCAACTCATTCTGAAACGATCAGTAAGTGGGAGAGCGACGAAAGCGCAGCTCGTTCTCGCTACACCCAGGACATGCAGGCAGAACGCCGCGTTCTGCGCGAGGCCCTACGCTCAGACCTGCCCGCCGCCCACATGGGCTTGGGCGTGACCGTCATCGCCTTGATCGTCGTCGCCAGTTTTTCCGGCCCTCGATGGACCCTGGTCATCTCTGGCGCCTTCACGGCCTGGTTCCTTCTTGCACTGGCAGTGATTCACATCGGGAGCGGCCGCGGCCGGGATGCCCTCCGCCGGGCCTACATCGCCACGTTCGGCTGGGGCAACTGGATCTAAACGTCCTTCGCCGCGAGCCCCTCCGCCGGAGCCGGACGATAAACGTCAAGCTAAAGCCGCCGAGGGCAAATACCGCCCGATGAGGACCGGGCGTTGGACGTTGCGGCAGTTCAGGCCACGGGGCCGGTGAGGTCGAAGTCGCGGACGCGGGTGACGAACTCGTGGAGGGCGGCAGCGTCCTCGGCGGAGGGAGCGCCGGCTCCGCGGCCAGGGCTGGCCTCGACGGCGCGCTCCAGGTCGACGACGCCTGTGGCGAAGGCCTCCAGCGCTTCGTTCCCGGTGCCGCGGTCCGCCGCCTGCCTCGCGTGGACGAGAAGCGAGTCGGAGAACGAGGGATCTACGACGTAGTGCCGCAGGCGCGCGCTGTGCGGCTCCAGCTCGTCCAGCCATCGGCGGACGATCGCGGCGAGACGGGCCTCCCGCCGGGAGTCCGTCCAGAGGCGTACGCACCCACCGGCAACGAACGCGACGGAGAGGGCGATGGAGACGGGGACGGCCCACTCGAACGGAGTGGGCGCGTCGACAGCGGCGAAGAAGACGACGGCGACGGTGACTACCACCCACAGCAGGCCCACCGCGGCCAGTTCCCGAGCCTGAACAGCCATGGGGCGCCTGACCTTGAGGAAGCGCGGCACGACGACCCTGGCCCCGGCCATCACGGGAACGGCCACGACCAGCGGAGCGATCGAGGCGGCGAAACCGTCGGGCGGTAGGAGTGTCATGGTCCCAGAGGATAGGGGGAGGCAGTGACAGGGTGGCCGTCGGCGCGGGGCGTGCGCGACCGGGCTCGCCCCTCGCACCGACCGGGTGTCGGCGTACACGTGAACGTGGCTCTGGCAAGATTTCCGTAGGCGGAGATCAACTCGGTGAGATGGTCGGCCGGTCGGCATAGCGTCGTCGGAGGTGGGCGATCAGGACGACGCGGTGTCTGAGGAGACGGACGCCGGCGCGTCCGGCCATGATGCGTTTCTGCAGCTTGACGTCGGTGATGCGGCCTTCGTTGACCCCGGAGTTGTAGGGGGTGGTGATGCCCTGGGCGACGGCATCTCGGTCTTCGCGCAGGGCTTTGGCAAGGCCGGTCAGCGGTGCGAGTCCGGTGTTCGCGAGGTCGTCCAGCCACTCGGGCAGGGATGTCGCGTCGCGGTTGTCGAGCATGGCTGCGAACCGGCGGACCAGGTCGTGGGCGGTCTTGAGTGCAGGGCAGTGGTCGAGGAGGCGAGGCAGGCGGTCGTTGATGTGCGGGCTGCGCCGGTGCGGGTGGGTGGTGATCCATCGGGCGGCTTCGCGTGGAGAGGGCGGTCGCTCGCGCGGCTCGTCGATGGGCAGGCCCTGCCTGAGGGGTGCGACGGCCATTTTCACGCGCTGGTAGTGGCCGAGGTAACCCTTGATCTGCAGTTCTTCGTGCAGGACCTTCGCGCTGTGCTCTCCCTCGTCCCAGCGTTGCTGCAGGTAGTCGAGGTAGGGATCGAGGGTGGAGAACTTGCGTGGAGGGCGCCGCACGACCTCCTGCCAGGTGCGGGCTCGGGCGTACTTTCTGACGGTTCGGCGGTTCAGGCCGAGCTCCCGGGCCACGGAGCTGTGGCTCCGACCAGAACGGGTCAAGGCCTGAACGGCTTCGAAAAGCCTTCGGGCGTGGCGCTCGGCTCGCGTGTCCGCGGTGGTGCTCTCGACGGCTTCCTCGACCCGGGCAGAAGCTCCATCGCCGATCGCAGGCAGTGCTGCGGGCAAGCAGCCGCGGTGGGCCGAGGCGATGTCCTGGACTCGGCGGGAGAGGCCCTGCCAAAGGTGAAAACGGTCGCTGACCTGCACGGCATCCGGGGCGCCGGCGGTGATCCCCTGCCGGTAGGCGAGGGAGCCGTCGCGGCAGGCAACCTCAACACCTGGGTGTTCACGGAGCCAGCGGCCGAGCCGTTCCGCGTCGCGTCCTTCCCAGAGGGTGATCGGAAGCCGGGTGGTGGCGTCGACCAGGAGAGTTCCGTAGGTGTCGCCGTAGAGCGCGAAGTCGTCCACCCCCAGCACCCGGGGCGTGACCAGTGGCGGAAGCGGCACCCGCATCAGCTGGGACAGGACCGCGACCCGCGAGAGCCTGATGTTCAGGATCCGAAGCATCCGGGAGCCGCCCCGCCCGGCCAGCACCACCCCGACGTCCTCCACCAGGCCTTGCAGTCGTGGCGTCCGCCGCTGGTAGCGCACGGTCAGCCCCGGCACTTGCTCCGCGAAGGTCACCTTCAGGCACGTCGTGTTCTCGCAGTACAGACGGCGTACGGACAAGTCGATGAGTAGAGGCCGGCCCGCGAGCGTGACGTCGGAAAGGCGCCGTGCATAGCGGCTGTGGCACCACGTGCTGAGCTGTCCGCATCCCGTACATCCCACTGGAACACCGGATGTCGTGCGGGCCCGGACCGCCACCACAGCATCAGAGACCTGTACTGAGACCACAAGCACATCAGACAACTGCGGTAACAGACTGACCAGTTCAACAGGGCACAGTCACAGGCTGCCCGCCGCGCCGGAGGGGAGACCATCTCACCGAGTTGATCTCCGCCTACGAAAATCTTGCCAGAGCCACGTTCACTTGTACGCCGACACCCGCCGGATCACGGTCCGCGCCACCGACCACCGGCCCGTCACCTGCGACCGCTGCTACCGCGGCCCCATCGACGAGTGTGTCGTCTGCGGCCGACGCCGCCACGGGGTCCGGGTCAGCCAGCGGGGATGGGCTTTCCACTGCCGCTCCTGCCAGCCCCGACCGTCCCGTCGTTGTGACGACTGCGGCGCGATCAGACAGGTCAAGGCGATCTGGCCGCTCGGAACCCTCTGCGGCACCTGCCACCAGCGGCGCAAGCGCAACCCCGAACCGTGCTCGCAGTGCAGCACCACCCGCGTCCTGGCCGGCCGCACCCCGGACGGCCACGGCCTCTGCGGGCCTTGCGCCGGCCGGCCGGACATCGACTTTGCCTGTCGTCGATGCGGCTTCCCCGGCGACATCTACGCCGACAGCAACTGCACCCGCTGTGTCGTCACCGATCAGGTTCACGACCTCCTCAGCGTCGAAGACGGCACGATCGCCCCACAACTCCTCCCGCTCGCCGAAGCCCTCATCGCGGTTGAGAACGCCTGGTCGATCCTCGACTGGCTGCGACGGGAGAACTCCGGGGCGAAGACCCTGCCCCAACTCGCCACCCGTCAGGACGAGATCACCCACGACGTCCTGGACTCGCTGCCGCAGGACGCGGTCACCCGCTACGTCCGCGCGGTCCTGGTTGCCACCGCCGTCCTGCCCCGTCGGCAGGAGCACTTCGCCCAGCTGGAACTCTGGCTCGACAGCGTGCTGGAACAACTTCCGACGCACCAGGCCCGGATCATTCGCCCATTCGCCGAGTGGCACGTCGTTCGCGATGCCCGGCGGCGCGCGGAGCGAGGCCGCTACACAGCCGGCTCCGCGTCCGCCGACCGCACCGACGTCCGCGTCGCCATCGAGTTCCTCACCTGGCTCGATGACCACCAGCTTGACCTCGCCACCGTCGCTCAGGAGGACCTCGACCTCTGGCTCACCGCCCATCCCACCCGGCGCCGGGGCCTTTCCTCCTTCATCCGCTGGACGGTCGCGCGCCGCCTCACCGCGAAGCTCTCCGTCCCTCCCAAGCGCAACAGCCTGCCCGCGAACTTCCTCACCGAGGACGAGTACGACAAACAGCTCCGCCGTTGCCTCAACGACGACACGCTGCCGGTCGAAGTACGCATCGTCGGCGCCCTGGTCCGGCTCTATGCCCTGCCCATCACCCGCATCCTCGAGCTGACCACCGACCGGTTCCACCGCGAGGAGGACGGCGCCTACTTCACATTCGACCGGAACCCCGTCCTGCTGCCCCCCAAGCTCGCCCACCTGATCGAGCAACAGATCACCCGGCCTCGCCACACTTCCATGCTCCGCCGGGCCTCGGACGCCGGCCTTCTGCTGCCTGGTCGGCCACCCACCAAGCCTCGAAGCGCCTCCAGCGTCACCAACCTGATGAAGCAGCACGGCCTCCCCGTCCTCGCCGCCCGCAACACGGCCATGCTCGAAGCGGTGAGCGAGCTGCCGCCCATCGTCGTCAGCGACCTGTTCGGCGTCTCCGCCAGCAACGCTCACACCTGGGCCGGCTTCGCACAGGACAGCTGGACCGACTACCTCGCGGCCTGCCAGGAGGACGGATAAGCCCGAGCTCGATCCGTGGGCCTCGTCCGGCCCGGCCACTTCAGATTTCGATGCGTCGTTGCCACCACGGCAGGTGCTGTGGAGCGAACGGGTCGTTGACTGTTCTACGGAGGATGCGGGCGTCGACGGGGGCCAGCGCGGCTCGCAGTTCTCGTCGGCCCCGGGACCGCAGGTTCCAGGCCGCCACTTCGAGCAGCGTGCGGATATGCCCGGTTGGAACATCCGAATACCCGTAGTGCCGCTCTTCAGCACTACGGGGTCGGCCGGCCCGCAGAGCCCAGCGCCGGAACGCGAGTGCGACATCGCCCCTTGGCAAGCCCCGTCCGCGCTCGAATGTGGCGATCTGTCGGTTTGCTGACGCAGACAGTCCCGGTATGACGGTTCGTCTGTCGTGCCTGGTGCCCCGAAGCGGCAGTTGGGACCTGATCTCGCCCGGTGTTCGGCGAGGCATGTGGACTTCCTGAAGATGCCGGTGCTGGCAGGTCCCTGAACGCTAGCCGAGCCCTCAACCATGATCAAGGTCCCACCTGAAGGCAGAGGCTCGAAGGTGCGCTTGTTCCGACCCGTATAGCGCAGGGTCGAAACACTGCCTGTTCCCCAGTCGAGCTCCAAGCCTACGAGGTCGCGGTCATCCGCGAGAAGCTCACCGAGATCCGCCGGTTCATCACCGGCGTCGTCGCCCCGCACGCGGCCCTGCAGCCCAAGGGCCGGTGGATCCGGCACCTGAACACCCAGCTCAACTCCGTCGAGTCCACCCTCGATGTGATCGCCGACTACATCGACGCATGATCCCGGTGGGGGTCGGCCGCGAAGCGGCCGGCCCCCACCCCCGTGAAGGGAGTGGACGTTGGCCCGGCACCGCTGCTACCCCTCGGACACCTACGACGACGAGTGGGCATTGATCGAACCACTCCTGCCGATCCCGGCCTGCGAGACCCCTCGCGGCGGGCGGCCGGAGAAACACCCGCGGCGCGAGATCGTGGACGCAATTCGGTACGTCGTCGACACCGGCTGCAAGTGGAGGGCCCTGCCCAAGGACTATCCGCCCTTTCTGTGGAATCTGTGGTGTCAAGTTCCCACGGCGGCTGAAGCCGCCGTGCCGTGCTCAGCGGGGGAACATGTCGGCGTAGGGGTCCAGTTCGTTAGTGAAGGGGTCCCGGCCGGCTTTCCATCGGATCTGCTGCTCGCGCCAGTGAACAAATCCTGGAGAGGCCTTGCCCCAGAGCGAGGCGTCGCTCAGGGGGCACGTGGCGAGGTCAGCGGTGAAGATCCGCAAGAGGAATCGGGCCATGCCGCAGTCGAACAGGGTCCAGCGCTCGGGGGTGTGCCGACCGCAGACCAGGACCGGCCAGTGGTCGGGGTTCGGGTCAGTGGTGAGCCAGCAGAGGAGATCAGGTCCGGATGTCTGGCCCCAGGGGAGGATGTGAGCCGGGTCGAGGTCGGGGCGCCATTGGGCCGGGGTGTGCTCCCACGTCGAGCGGGCGCCCAAGATCTCGTCCTCAATGGCGCCGGGGTCCCATTGGATGCCGTCCTGATGCAGAGGAAGGAGGACATTGAGCAGGTCGTCGATGCCTCCACCGCCGTAGAGCGACATGAACGCCTTGTAGTCGGTGGGCAGTCGGCAGCTCAGTCGCTCCTCAACCGAGGACCAGTCCAGGGCCTCGTCAATGCCGAAGGTCGGGGCCATGACCTGGGTCAGTGCTGCAATATCCGGATGCTCAGTCATGGGCCTCCCCTTCCAGTCGGTTGGCTCAACCTAGCGGCTTGGGCGGACAGCACGGCTGGCGGGTGCTCTCTTGGGCCCGCGCATCGATCGCAAGGAACGGTAGTAGTACAGCGCCAGGAGGCAGGCCGAGCTCGCGCGGGGTGGGCCCGGCTGGCGTCGGGACGTCGGCAAGCCGCTCAAGCAGCCGGTCGAGGGCAGCTTGGCCGTTGTCTACGGCGGCGCGTTCGTCGTCGGTGAGCGGGATGGCGGCGAGCATCTTCTGCAGGTTCTCCTTGGCCTCCAGGAGCTGGCCCTTGCTGGAGCCTTGGGGGTGTAGAAGTCGCAGCGTGCGCAGGCCATGCGGTGCTGGCAATGCTCGAAGAACGTGTAAGTGCACCAGCCGTGGCTGAGGTCGTAGTACTGCCAGGGGGCGCCGTTCGCGGCGGCGCCGGACGTGACGGCGTCGCGGTCGACGAGGACTTCGACGGTGCGGACGTTGCGGGCGAAGTAGCCAGCGTCGTTGTAGGCCCGGGCGAGCGTGTTCGGGGTGATCTTCGCGTAGTGGGCGGTGGCTTCGGGAGTCCGGTGTCCGAGCCACTCCTGGAGCTCGAACAGGGTCATGGGCTCTTTGGCGTTGTAGAGCTGGCTGGCGATGGTGGAGCGGGCTCGGTGGCTGGTGATGTTGCCGCGGACGTCGGCGGTGGGGACGCCGGCCTTGCGGCAGAGCATCGGGATGATCGTGCCGTTGATGTAGTGCTTGGAGACCCGGCGAGCGCGGAAGGCGAACAGGAAGTCCACGCGCTCGTTGGTCTTCGGGTCGAGGATGGCGGGCTGGTCGGGGCGGACAGCCCGCCAGGCCTCGATCGCCTGCCCCAGCAGCGGGTCAACCGGCTTGGTGAACGCGGTGCCGGTCTTGTGGGTGGGGACGTCGAGCAGGCAGACAGCGTCCCGGGCCAGGACCTCGCCGGAGTCGCCGGGGATGGGCAGGCCGTCGTGCTGCCAACGGATGCACCCGACCCGGAGCCGGGCGACTTCGTCGCTGCGCTGTCCAGCGGGAACAGCCAGGTTAGGGTGATGGCCCGGATCAGCTCGGCCGGGTAGGTTCGGCCGTCCGCGGTCGGTAGGTCGCCGGACTCGACGTTCAGCCCGGCCCACAACAGCTTGGCCCAGATGTCGTCCGCGATCACGCGCGGGTCGGGACCCATGAGGGCCTGGACGCTGCGGGGCGTCCTCAGCGCGTGGGCCGGGTTGAACCGTTGCGGGATCCACTCCCATTCGTGCAGGTCACGGAAGAACGCGCGGGGCACTTTCAAGTAGCCGGACTTCGCCTGCGGGGTGAGCGGCTTGCCGATGCGGCCCTGCGACCGCATGCCCGCCGTCCACTGGGAGTAGTCGCCGACCGTCGTGCGGTCGACCGCGGCGACCCAGGACGCGCAGGTCTGGCGAGTCCAGAGCTCCGGCCCGGTGACCTCTGGATGTTCGGCGGCCGGCCAGCGTCCGATCTTCGCGAGGACACTGCGGTAGCTGCTGCGGACGCCTGGCGTCAGCGTCGAAGTCGCGTGCCAGCGCTCAACCCAGTTGGCCCAGTTGCCCGTTGTACCCTCGATCGCCGTGGGCCCGGGGCCGTGCGGGGGCCGCGGCGGCGGATCGGCGTGGCCGAGAGCAGCAACGGCGCGGTGGATCCCGTGGAGGTCGCTGGCCCACTCGCTCTCCTGCATGGCAGCCGACGCGCGGACCGCGTCCGGGGCCCGAGTGGACAGAGCCTCCAGCCGGGGACTGCGGTTCAGCAGCAGGATCTGGCAGACCGCCGAGGTGAGCCGGCTGGGACGGCGCTGGTAGCCCCAGTCGCCGAGGACCGCAAGAACCTTCCCGACCGCGGCGTCGACCGCGCTCTCGCCGAAGACCCGGTGGGCGAGAGTGGGCCGCTGGAAGCGTCCGACCTGCTCGAACGCGGTAAAGCCGCCGAGGAGGTAGGCGTAGGCGATCACGAACGGGCGGGCGTTCGGGCCGATCTGACCGCCCCACCGACGTCGGAAGTCGGCCCCGGACCGGTCGATCAGGTCGGCCCAGTCCTGGTCGGACCAGCCCCAGTAGCTGCGGCCGAGTTCACCACAGCGGACCAGGACAAGGCCGGCCGCGTCGCGGGCGAACCGTCGTTGGTGGCCGGTGCCTGGAGCCCAGCGGAGGCAGTCCCGGGCGTGGGCCAGCGGCTCGACCAACCGCCTCGGGGCTGCCGCCGGCGTCAGTCCCAGGCGTCTGACCTGCTCGATCCCCAGGGCACCGAGCGCCTTCGACTCGGCATGGGTCAGCAGGGCTCGCCGGTCGTAGCGGGCGAGGTCAAGCGGCCATATCCAGTCCGCTGCATCCGCGCTGCCCGCGGACAACGCCGGGGTCGTCGCCGTCAACGGTTCACCCCGCCCGGATGGCCGGCGCGGGTGAGCATGTCGATGCGCCAGGAGTGGATCTGCTGCATGCCACGGTTCAGCTTCTCCGCGAGGTCCCGTCCGGACAGGTGGATGTAGGTCATGGTCGAGTCGGCGTGGCGGTGTCCGGCGAAGGTCGCGATGGCATGCAGTTCCCAGCCCATCCTGGCCAGGTCGGTCAGGCAGAGGTGGCGGGTTGTGTGGGTCGAGAAGCGCGGCAGATCGGCGGCCAGGGCGACGCGGCGGACCACCTTCGACCAGGTCCACAGGCTCAGCGGCTGACCGTGGTTGCGGCGCGACTCCGACAGGAACAGCGGGCCGCGGGCCCGACTGATCGTCGCCCTGTGCGCGAGGTAGCCGGACAGCAGCACGCCCGTCGGCGCGGAGTACGGGACCACGCGCTCGCGGCGGGTCTTCGTCGTCTCCGCCCTGATCCGAAGCGTTCGGTGGGCTGGATCGACGTCGTCGGTCCGCAGGGAGCACAGTTCCTCGCGTCGCAGAGCGGCGTCGTAGGCCAGGGCGAGCATCACCCGGTTCCGTGCCGACTCCTCGCGTACGACGTCCAGCAGGTCGAGCCACTGCTGTTCGCTGGGGATCCACGGCAGCTTCACCAGGCGCGGCACCAGGCCGCGTTCGTGGCTGCCGAACTTCCGGCCTGGCGTGTAGCGGCCTCGGCCGACCGGGTTCGACTCCCGCAGCCCTTCCTCGATCAGGTAGTCGTAGAACAGGCGGACCGGCACCAACCGCTGCTGCAAGGTCGCGTTCGCCAGACCCACCCCGGAGTCCAGCGCGACCACGTTCGCTCCACGGCGGCTCGGCCGCGTGGACAGGTCCTTCACGAACGCGGCCACGTGCAGCCGGCCCGCCGTGATCGGATCGACGTCCTCCCGCTCGCAGATCAGCAGGTACTCGGCCAGACCTCGCGCGTAGGCGTCGATCGTCCGCGGAGCCCGCCCGAGGTCCGTCCACACCCGCAGCCACTCGGCCGCCCGCTCATGGCGGCTCAGGACCGGCCATTTCTCCTCCAACACCACCGCGCTGCCCAACACGCCTCCTCAGCCCATGGGGACGCCGCAGGATACGAGACGCATCCTGCGGCACGTGATTCCACGTAACTGATAGGCGAACCTGCTACAACTTCATGGCCCGCTGGGCCGCCGCCGGAGTGATCGGGCAGATCCGAGACCAGCTCCGCAAGCGCGTCCGCCGGGACATGGGCCGCTCCCCTGGAGCGGTCGCCACCATCATCGACTCGCAGTCCGTCAAGGCCGCCGAGACCGTCGGCAAGGACTCGCGCGGCTACGACGCGGCGAAGAAAATCAACGGCCGCAAGCGCCACCTGGTGGTCGACACCAAAGGCCTGCCGCTGTTCGTCATGGTCACCCCGGCCGACATGACCGACCGCGACGCGGCCAAGGAAGTCCTGTTCAGACTGCGGCTCATGCACCCCGAGATCACGATCGTCTGGGCCGATTCCGCCTACGCCGGACAGCTCGTCGACTGGGCGCAGAAGCACCTGAACCTGACGCTGAAGACCGTCAGCCGGCCGAAGAACGCGGTCGGGTTCGTCGTCCTGCCCCGCCGCTGGGTGGTCGAGAGGTCGCTGGCCTGGGTCATGCACGCCCGCAGACACGCCCGCGACTACGAACGCCTCATCCAGCACTCCGAATCACTGATCACCTGGGCCGCGATCACCCTCATGACCAGGCGCATCACCCGCCGACAGTCCCGCCGGGCAAGCCAGCCGGAATCCCGCGAACACACCCGAGACTGACCCGTTCACCGCCGCCAACCGAACCCAGTCTCGGCCTGCTTCTGCACTCTGACACGGTGACCCTCCGACCGATCGGCATCCGCCCGGACCTCACCAGAACGAGCGACGCCCTTAGCGGGTGCGCGTCTACAGAAGAGCTTCCTGAGCGCATTCCGACATGGTTGGCTTCAACGGACGTGGCGGCAACAGAGAGGAACCCGTGTCCGATGAGATGACGGGCTGGTTGGCTCAGACCGCTTTACCGTTGAGCTGCCTCACCGCAGGCGTGTCCACTGCTGATCTCCAACCGCTGAAGAACGTCCTCGACGGCGTACGGATCGTAGGAATGGGGGAGGCCACCCACGGGACACGCGAGTTCTTCCAGCTCAAGCACCGCCTGCTGGAGTTCCTGGTAACAGAGCTCGGATTCTCGGCACTGGTCATGGAGGCCAGTGCATCGGCCGGCCCAGCTGTCGACGCCTATGTCCGCCAAGGCGTCGGTGATGCCGCGCAGGTGCTTGCCGGGCTGGGGTTCTGGACATGGCGGACCCACGAGGTGCTCGCCATGATCGAGTGGATGCGCGACTACAACCGAGGGCGGCGGGAAGACCAGAAGGTTCGTTTCATCGGCATAGACCCGCAGCAGTGCGGCAGCTCTCTGGCGTTGATCGATTCCTTCCTTCGCAGGACGGCGCCGGACCGCGTGACCGGACTTCTCTCCACGCTCCGCGTGCTCGCCACGGCGTATCCGGGATCGCAACCCGATCCTCAGCGGCGCCTGGTGCACGAGGCCGAGGAACTGCTGGAGTTCCTCCGCGGACGCGGCCCTGAGGCAGCCCACGCGCTCTGCCATGCCCAAGTACTGGTGCAGGCGGCCGACCTCGTGACGCGCGCCAGGCAGCACAGGGACCCGGAACAGACCGTCTATGCCGCACGGGACCGGTACATGGCCGACGCTGTAGGGACCATCCTCGAAGACCCGTCCGCCAAGATCGCCCTCTGGGCGCACAACGGGCACATCACCAAGAGCCGCCACGGCGGCGCGGTACCCGCGCTGGGACAGCACCTTCACTCACGCTACGGCGACGCCTACTACGCACTCGGCCTCCTGTTCGGCAGCGGATCCTTCCGCGCCCGCCGGACATGGCCCGGCCCATGGTCCCGTCCCCGACCCGGCGCCGTCGTCACCAACCGGATCGGCCCTGCCCGCGCCGGCGCCGTAGAGGTCCAGCTGGCCACCGCCAACCCCGGCAACCACCTCGTGGACTTGCGCAGCGCAGCCGACGCGCCGACGGCCGTACAGGCATGGCTCAACGGCCGGCACGCCATACGAAACTTCGGCGCCATGGTGCCGCGCTGGACCTACCGCTTCAATCTGAGTCCTTCCTCCTTGGCCGAGGAGTACGACGGGCTGGCTTACATCGCGGTCTCGTCCGGCTCCCGGCCTCTCCCAATCCCATAAACGACCCTCTTCCGGAGCAAGATCAAGACTGGTTGACGGAAGTGGTCCAGCTGGCCGTCGCCACACAGCCTTGTCATGAGCGGCTCAGGATCAGGTACTCAGGGAAACCTCATCGGCATGGGCCGGGACAGCCGGCGCGAGGACGGCGAAGGCGGCGGCAGCGGCCGTCAGGCCCCGCCGAAGGTTGTTGATCATGTCGCAGGTTCTACCGGCCGCCCGGCCCCCAGCCGAGACCCACCCCGGCCAACTCACCCCACAGGCGGAGCACGTTCACCGAAGAAACGCCACTTCCACACCCGGTACCGGCGTCGGCATCGTCCATCCGAAGGGCACGACGGACCGTCGGGAGCGCTCATAGGCCCGGGTGCGGCACCGTGACAGCCATGCGCCGCTGGTCCCCGCCTCTGCTCCTCGCCGCCCTGCTCGCGGCCTCCGGATGCGTCACCGTCCACCCCGCCCCTCCCCGACCCGCCGGAGCCACCGCCGGGGTACCGGCGGACCACAAGCAGCCCGCCGAACCGCGCCCCGCATGGCCGGGCACCGGGCCGGCACTGCCCCCTCTCCCGCCTGCCCGACCCCGCGTCCCCCGCCCCGGCGGACACCGTTCCCGAGGCGGACCGTGCAGCCGGCGCCGACCGACCCGCCTCCGCCGCCCGCGAGGCATCCGGGCAGGGCAGGCACGCCGAGCCGGCACCCCGTCGGACGGCCGCGGCACAGCCGCGCAAGGCCAGCCCGCCGAGGCGCGCCGTGCGCCCCACCGCCAAGCCCAAGGCAAAGCCAAAGGTCCGGCCGACCACCCACGCACCCGCACCGCGGCGCCCGGCGCGGCCTGCACCCGGGCCCGGGGCGGGAGCCGCGGACATGGCCGAGCTGTGCCGCGCGGCCCAGGGCGTGACCAGCCCCGCCATCACCGCCCTGTGCCACCAGACATACGGCAGGTGACCCGGCGGGGCACTCGCGCAGAAAATCGAACACATGATGGAATAGAAGGATCCCCGCACCGAGGAGCAGCGCCATGACCTCCCCCGCCCCGGCCCCCACATCCAGACCCCAGGTCGCCACCTGGTCCCCCTCGCAGACTGGCCCCTGTGCGTCCTGCCACGCTCCCTGTGCAAGGTACGGGGCCCCTGCCAACCCCTTGTGCGATGCATGTAGGGCCGCGCGGCGGGCGCAGTACAGGAACTGAACGTGTCCGTCCTGCCGCCCGACCTGCCTCGGCTGCGGACTCTGGTCACCTACCTCCGCGGTGAACTCGGCCGGGCCGAACAGGCCCTTGCCACGGCCGAGGAGCGCGAGGCCCTCGCCGCGTCCCGGCGGCCGCCGAAGGAGCCGCCCGCGTGGCTGGTCGAGCGCGGGATCGGCGTCGGCCGGCTCCCGGCCCGCCTCCACACCGGGGACTGCTGGGACACCGGCAAGCGCTGCGTCCCCGCGGCTGCCGAGCAGATCCGCCGGCTCCTGGCCGGGGGCGTGCCCGCCTGTATCCACTGCCGCCCCGACACCGCCTTGGGAGTGCTGGAGTGACCGGCTACCGGCACGGTGGAGAGATGAGCCCGCAGCTGCGCATCGTCGTGTATCCGCCCGACGCCGAGGGCGGGCGCCGCGTCCGCGTCGACGGCGAGATCCTCGGCCGCGCCCTCGGCCCCGGCGATCTACTGGAGTTCCTGCGGCGGGCCGGCCTCGACCCTGACGACGTCCGCCTCGACGATGCGCTGCTGATCGAGTGGCGCGGCGGCGGGCCGGCCGTGTGGAGCCCGGAAACCGGCGAGGCGTGAGCACTGCGGGCGTCCACCCGGGGAGGGTGGACGCCCGCACTGCTGCGCCGGTCGGTGGCGCCGCCGAGCGCGGCCCCGGCGGCGGCCGGGGGTCAGACGGTGGGCGAGCCGGTGTAGTCGTGGCGCCCATAGCCACGGCCGTCACCGTGCCAGTCCAGGAACAGAACCGAGTCGGCCAACGCTCCGGACCCGGCACGGTGGCTGATCGTCGGCGTCCGATAGCTGCCGTCATAGTCCCCGCTGGACGTACTGTCCTCCATCCGCCGTTCAAGCTCAGCTTGCCGTTTAACGTCCGGCTTCGAACAGGCGGACCTGCAGGTGGCGTGATCGACGTCGTTTATCGCGCGGACCGAACCTGTTCGGCGTTTCCCCAGTTCACCGGACGGGTCACGGGCGCCTGATCCTGTGGCAGGGTGACGGCGGCACGGAGGCCGTCTGCCCCGGGCTCACGTCCCGACGGACCTCGTACTCGGGCGCAGCCCAGGACTGCGGCAGTGAGGGCGCTCGCACTGCACCACGCTCAGCGTGCTGCCCCCGCCACCCGGTCAGCCGCGTGGCTGATCCCTGTAGGCACGTACGGGTGACAGCGTCGCCTGAGCGGGCACGCCGTAGCGCCTGCGCTCGTACCGGTGCTTGATATGGGCACATGAAGATCCTGCGCTGGCTGCTCGTCGCGGTGATGACAGCCCTGCTCGCTCCGACGGCCACACTCGCGCGCGCCCTGGACGCCGGTGTGCCTGCCGCGCCTGATGCCGTGGTCCTGGCCAAGGACATCAACCCCGGCCCCGGAGACGCCGTGTTCGGGTCCGGGGTTGATGTCAACGGCACCCTGTACTTCAGCGCCTACGACCCGACCCATGGGCACGCCCTGTGGAAGAGCACCACGAGAGGCAAGAAGACCACGAGCCTGGTCAAGGACATCAACCCCGCCACTGAGCTGGGCGAAGGGGATCTGGGGAACCTGACGGCTGTCGGCGGCACGCTGTTCTTCACCATCGACGACGGCGTCCACGGGATCGAGCTGTGGAGGAGCGACGGCACCGCCGCGGGCACCGTCCTGGTCAAGGAGATCTACCCGGGCGCGGACAGCCCCTTCCCCCCAGCTGGGCTGACCAACATCAACGGCACGCTGTTCTTCACCGCCGAAGACGGGGTCCACGGGTACGAGCTGTGGAAGAGCGACGGCACGGCCGCCGGTACCGTGCTGGTCAAGGACATCAACCCGGGTCCCAGGCCGAACGGCTCGGCCCCACAGGGCCTGATCGATGTCGACGGCACCGTCTTCTTTTCGGCGTTCCTGCCGGAAACCGGGTACGAGCTGTGGAAGAGCGACGGCACCGCCGCGGGCACCGTACTGGTCAAGGACATCAACCCCGGTCCGGGCGACTTGGACGTCGCTCGCTTTCCGCAGAGCCAGACTGCTGTCAACGGCACTCTCTTCTTCGTCGCCACCGACGGCGCCAAGGGGCGTGAGCTGTGGAAGAGCGACGGCACCTCCGCAGGTACAGCCCTCGTCAAGGACATCAACCCCGGCGCCGAAGGCTCGCACCCGTTCTGGGTCACCCATGCGAACGGCACTCTCTTCTTCACTGCCGTCGACGGAGTCCACGGGAACGAGTTGTGGAAGAGCGACGGCACCGCCGCGGGCACCGTACTGGTCAAGGACAACAACCCCGGCCCCGGCTCGGGCGCGTTCAGACTGACCACCGTGAACCGCACGGTCTTCTTCAGCGGCACCAACGGCATCAGCGGGACAGAGCTGTTCAAGAGCGACGGAACGACCGCCGGCACCGTCCTGGTGAAGGACATCAATCCCGGCCCGGACGGCTCAGGCCCGCTGAATCTGACCAGTGTCAACGGCGTCGCCTTCTTCTGGGCATTCAGCCCCGCCACCGGGACCGAACCGTGGAGGAGCGACGGAACGGCTGCCGGCACCGTCCTGGTCAGGGACATCAAGCCCGGCCCGGAGGCCTCGATCCCGGACGCATTGGGCTCACCGCTGTTCGACGTCAACGGCACCCTGTTCTTCACCGCCGATGACGGCACCCACGGATTCGAACTGTGGAAGTCACGGCACCCCATCCGTAAGCGCACGTAGCCGTTGGTCCTGCGGCCCGGGAGGCCGGGGGCCTTCGATCGCTCGGGGCTGAGCTTGACGTCTATGGTCCGCCGTCGAGCGAGGGTCGAACTTGGTCTGGGTTTCCCCAGTTCATCGGACGTGCCAGGGGTCGGCGCCTGATCCTGTGGGCAGGGTCGCTGCGGCACGGAGGCCGGGATCGTGGAACTGGTCGGGCACGAGGGTCAACGAGGCGAGCTGACGGCGGTGACCGAGTTCCGTTCGGAGTTGTACTCGTGCCTGGTCTCCCGGAGCGACGCCCTGTTCGAGCTGTGCGACGCCTTGCTGTGTACCGACGCTCCGGTCCGCACCCTCGTGGATCTGGCCCTCGCCCCCAAGCACCGACGTGGCCATGGTGCCTTGTACTCCGGGCTGAACCGGGGCCGGATCGACGCGGCCCGGCTGAGGCGGGCCCTGGCCAGTGTGGCGTTGCCTCGGGCCGCCGATGGGCGCCTGGTGTTGGCGGTGGACGTCTCCCCGTGACTGCGGCCGGACGTCGACACGTCCTCGGACCGCTCGTTCTGTCACACCTTCGGCCGCGGCCTGGGGAAGCACCAGATGGTGCCCGGCTGGCCGTACTCGATCGTCGCCGCGCTGGAGACCGGCCGGACCTCGTGGACCGCGCTGCCGGACGCGATCCGGCTAGAGCCCGGCGCCGGCTTGGTCGCGGTCACCGCCGACCAAGCCAGAGACGTCGTCCAACGTCTCGTGGACGCCGGCCAGTGGCGCGACGGGGACCCGAAGGTCTTGGTCGTGCTGGACGCGGGTTACGACGGGCCCCGCATCGCCCACCTCCTGGCCGACCTGCCCGTGGAGGTCCTGGGCAGGCTCCGCTCGGACCGGGTGATACGCAAGCCCGTTCCGGTGCCGTGGATCTGCCCGCCGCAGGGTGGCCGCCCGCCCAAGCACGGTGGTGAGTTCGTCTTCGGTCGGCCCGAGACCTGGGGCGACGCTGCCGTGGTGACCGTGACCGCCAGCGAGCGGTACGGAACCGCGACCGCGCAGGCGTGGGACCGGCTCCACCCCCGGCTGACCCGCAGGGCTGCGTGGGGGGATCACGAGGGGCCCCTGCCGATCATCGAGGGCACCGTGATCCGGTTGACCGTGACGAAGGTTCGACGTGGAGCACACGTTCCGCCTGCTCAAGCAGACCCTCGGCTGGACCCGGCCCAAGCTCCGCGACTCCGCCGCAGCCGACCGCTGAACATGGCTCGTCCTGGCCGCGCACGCCCAACTCCGACTCGCCCGACCACTGGCGCGGGATCTACGTCGGCCGTGGGAGCGGCCGGGGGAACCGAACAGGCTGACACCGGCCCGTGTCCGCCGGGGGTTCAGGAACCTGCGCGCGAAGACGGGCACGCCAGCTCGTGCACCGCCGACCGGGGGAAAACGAGGGTGAACCGGCGGCACCCGCGACGTGGACAGAGGCCGGTGAGCAGCCTCTTCCGCTAGACACCGGGGCCATGATCTTTGGCAACTGCACCGGATCGGCAGCCTGCCGTCGATCCGCGCACCGGGCGGGCTGCTGTCCGTCGCGAGCGGGAGGGGGTAGCCCATGTCGTCGAGACCGGGTCTCCGAGTGAGACGACTGAACCCGCGTGTGCTGCGCGCAGTGCGTGGGTGGTCACGTACCGCGGTCGTCGCGCTCACCGTCACCCTGACCGTCGCCGCTTCTGCCGTCGGGGTGACCGCCGAGCCGCAGCCCAGCGTCCCGCCCACCACGAGCAATTCCTCGGCGCCCGCTGTCGGGGGGAACGGCAGCCGGGTCGAACCGGACGGCCGGGTGGACACGCGGAAGCTGCCCAGGCCCGGGCGCGGCGCCGGTCAGGAGCCGAAGCGTTTCCTGCCTGCCCCGCAGTTCCGGCGCGCGGAGCACAGGGCGCCCAGTACGCCGGTCACGACCTCGGGCGTGGTCCCGAAGGCGGCCCCGAGCCCCGTGTCCCCGAAGGCGGTGCCGGCCTCGGCAGTGCTGGAGCGGCTGAAGACCTTCACGACGCTCGGGAACGTGGACAGCCGTATCCCCTCCGACACGCAGATTGCGGTGGGTCCCTGGCACGTCATCCAGATGATCAACCGTAGCGGTCAGATCTACGACAAGGCCGGCAACGCCCAGGGCGGTCCCTTCGACCTGGGTGCCTTCTTCGGCTTCGCGGCGAACTCGGGCACCGACCCGCGGGTGCACTACGACGCCGGGGTCGGCCGTTTCTACGCCTGCTACGAGTCGAACGTGGCCGGCGGCGACGAGATCCAGCTCGCGGTCAGCGACGACGACGATCCGAACGGCAACTGGACCCGGTACAACGTCGGCAGCAACAACACGAACATTCAGCACGACCAGCCCAAGCTCGGCTACAGCAACAACAAGGTGACGCTGAGCTGGAACAACTACGACAAGGCCCATACCGGGGATCCGGACAACGGGTTCCGGGGCGTGGTGACCGTGGTCGTCAACAAGGCGCAGCTGGTGGCGCAGGGCGTGGTCGACTTGACGACCTTCGCTGCGGACACGGGCAAGTTCCAGGTCGTCCCCGCCGTCTCGCTGTCAGGCATCGACAACCAGCTCGCGATGTGGCACGGCGAGAACAGCACGGAAGTACGGGTGGTCACGATCACCGGTGTGCCCGGTGTTCCCTCGCAGCCGGTCGCACAGACCGAGAACACCCTCTCCATCGGGGCCGACGCGCCGCCACCGGATGGCGTGCAGCCGTCAGGTGGCGCGGCCATCGAGACCAACGACTCCCGGATGCTGTCGGTCGCCTGGCAGAACAACCGCCTCTGGGGCGTCTTCAACGTCTCGTGCACTCCTCCCGGAGACAGCACCGTCCGTGCCTGCCAGCGCTACCTCCAGGTGTCGACCGGCGGGACACAGACCCTGACGACCAATCACAACCTCGGTCTCGTGGGCGGGGACATCTACTACGGGTCGCTCGTGATGAACGACGAGGACGACCTGTTCTCGGGCTTCACCGCCTCCTCGTCCAGCATCTTTCCCACGGCTGTCGCCATCGGTGTGCCGGGCGGCAACTTCCCGGCGGTGCTGACCGGCGACTTCTACGCCGCGGGCACCCAGGTCTACACCGCCGGGGCGCGCTGGGGCGACTACTCGGGTACCGCCCGTGACCCTGGCAACCCCAAGGACGTGTGGACGAGCCAGCAGATCGGCGGTCTGGCCGGCGGCGACTGGGGCAGCGCCACGGACCGCGTCACGCTGTCCCCGCCCGTGGTCACCGGGGTCGAACCCAACCACGCGCCCGAGCTCACGTCGTGCGTGAGCAACGTGACGGTGCGCGGAAGGGAGTTCCCCACAAGCGAAACCACCGTCAAGTTCGGCTCCGTGACCGCCTCGAACGTGAACGTCATCGGGCCGGAGGAGCTGACGGTCGACGTGCCGCCGCTGTCGCGCCGCACGGTGGACGTCACCGTGACCACCCCCAACGGCACCAGCCCGGTCACCGACGCCGACAAGTTCACGTTCGACGCGGACACCGTCGACCCGACCGTCGAGGCGACCATCTCTCCCGCTGCGAACAGCGCCGGCTGGTACACCACCAGCCCGACGACGGTCAGTATCACCGCGAGCGACGGCGCGTGCGGTTCGGGCGTTTCGCATATCAACGTCAGTGTGAACGGCGATGCGACACACCGCCTGCCCAATGCGACTGCTTTGACCCTCACGCAGCAGGGCGAGAACGTCGTGGTTTTCAGCGCCACCGACAACGCCGGGAACACCTCGTCGGCGCACTCGGTCACAGTGCGGCTCGACTCGGTCGCCCCTTCGATCGGCATCACCAGCCCGACGGCGGGCCCGTATCTGCTCGACCAGCCGGTGAACGCCCTGTACTCGTGCTCCGACGCCACCTCCGGGGTGGCGACGTGCGCCGGGCCGGTGCCTTCGGGAAGCCCGGTCGACACCTCGACGGTCGGCCCGCACACCTTCACGGTCAACGCGACGGACCGGGCCACGAACCCGGCAAGCAAGAGCGTCACGTACACCGTCGCCTACCGGATCTGCCTGCTCTACGACCCGCTCAACCCGCCCCGCGGCGGCAACAGCACCATCCCGATCAGGCTGCGGCTCTGCGACGCAAACGGTGTCAACCTGTCCAGCCCGGACATCACGCTGACGCCGAGCGCGATCGCCGGTCCGACGGCGGTGCCGTTCACGACACCGTTCCGGTACGACGCGAGGCTGCGCGGCTACATCGTCAATGTCCCTACGCGCGGCCTGCCGGCCGGTAGTTACAACCTGCGGTTCACCATCAGCGGGGCGGACAGCACGACCCACGTGGCCCCGTTCACCGTGCGCTGACACCCTGACCGCCTGACAGGCGCGTACCGCACCCCACACCGGCCCGGACCCGACCTCGGGTCCGGGCCTCCCTACGCCCTCTGCCGGAACGCCCCACTCACGTCGGGCGATTGCCCGGCATCTGGGCCGGGGCCTCAACACCGTGCTCCGGTACGCGAATGCCCCACGCCGGCAGGACACCTTCCGCGATAACCGGCCCCGACCTAGCAGGCTGGACCCCTACAAGCCCTACTTGGAGCGGCGATTCGCCGAGGGATGCACCAGCGTCACCCGGCTGCACGGCGAAGCTGGTTGCCGAGCGCGCTCTTGTCACCTACGGCATGGTCCGTGCGTACATTGCCACTTTGCGCGGGGTCCCATCCGGGGCACCGCCCCGGCCGCCGACAGTGCGGCAGGTGACCGGCTGGATCACCCGTCACCCCGCGACCCTGATGGAGGAAGCCCGGGCCGGCCTGAAGGAGGTCCTGGCACGCTGCCCCGAACTGGACACGGCAGCCGGACATGTCCGCGACTTCGGCGAGATACTCACCGACCGCCTCGGCTCCCCGCTCCCCATCTGGATCGATGCAGTCGACGCCAGCCAGCTACCCGGTCTCACCGGCTTCGCGCTCCATCTGCTCCGAGATCTCGACGCCGTGACTGCCGGGCTCACTCTCGACTGGAGCTCCGGCAGCATCGAGGGCGCCGTCAACCGCATCAAGAAGATCAAGCGGCAGCTCTACGGCCGAGCCGGATTCGGGCTGCTCCGCAAGATGGTCCTGCTCCAGTGACACTCCGAGACGCCCCCAAGACCTGTACAGAACCGAGAAGTAGGAACATTTGCCGGCGGGTGTGTGAACCGGGGGTCCACCCAGGTGCCCAGCCGTGGCAGGATGGCCTGATGTTGATCCGAAAGGGCGATGCCGCGTAGGCGTCCCAAGGCCGTCCGCGCAGAGCGGTGGCGGCCACGATGGCAGTATCCGGTCCTGAGGGTCCGCGGTGTCTCCGCGCGGACTCGTGCAGCGATCCGCCGGGTCGAAGACCAGGAGATGTGGCCCAACGCGATCGCGAATGCGCTCTCTCGCTTCGAGTGGGCCTTCAAGCAACCTGGCCGCTACCTGAACGCCTCCGAGGCCTGCTCGCCTGGGATAGAGGTGGAAGACGCTCGTGACGATCTGGAGCGGGCGATGCTGCACCTTCCTCCCGGAGCCGAACGAGACTTGGGTCGACTGATCACGCGCATCGATGAGGAATTCGAGCGCCGCACCTTGCCGGAGCCCAACTACCTCGAGTGGGCAATGGACGGCTGGTGGTGGACCAGGATGCGTGAACGCTGACGGACCCGGCCTCGTGCCCCTTCCCTGTAATCGAACGACACGGTTACCCTCCGCGGCCGCTCCCCAAGATCTGTGCCAGAACCGACTTACGATCTCCCATCGTGGCCTGACAGAAAGGGTGATCATGAATGATCGCGGACCATTTCCTCGGGCAGCTGCTCGACAGGGTTCCCGAGACGAGGGCCGGCCTAAAAAGGATGTACGAGGACGCAGACGGGAACGGGGGCGCGCCGATCGAGGCGCTGCCGGCCTCGGACACCGACCTGGACCTCTACGGGATCCTGCTCGACGGGCTGGTCAGGCCCGTCCTCCAGCCCGCCCTGGCAGCGCCGGAGCGGGACGAGGACCTGCTGAGGCGGTGTTTCGGCTTCGTCGAAGAGGTCTACGAAGTGGACACCGAGTACACCCGTGGCGCGGTGTACTTCCAGGTCCTGGAGAGCCTCCTCGACGCCCGTGAGTACCTGGACAACGCGGTCCCGTTCCTCCGGGGAAACCTCAGGGAGCCCGTCTCCAAGATGCTCAGGAACTATGAGGTCGAGGGCTACGAGGACGGCCTGCCGCCCCTCTGACCAGGAGCGGTAGCGGTAGCGGTACGGAAGGAAAACGCCGAAGTGACGCCCGGTTCCCACCGGGCGCCACTTCGGCGTTCCGCGTCGTGCGAGCCGGTCGGTCGAGGTCGAACCGCTCGAGGTGTTTCAGCCGGTGGTCAACACGCCCGCTCGAAGGCAAGCCTCGCGGGCAACGGACTCTGTCGCTGATCTAAACCCAGCCCTGAAAGCCCCGTCGTCAACCACTGCAAATCACACGTCGCCCATCAGGTCGGCGAAGGCGATGTCCGCGGGATCGGTCCATGCCCAGACGGGGTGGTAGAGCGGGATGACCTGCTGAACCTCCTCCAGAGTGAGTGCTACTCGGCGCGGGGTTCACTTGTGCTTCGGCGCCAACCTTCAGCTCAGGATCGTCACAAAGGCTTCAGTCACCCAGCCCTCTCGCCAACAAAGCTGCAGGTCAAAGGGGTCGACGCCCAACTGCAGCCAATACACCAAACCACTGAAGAAGAGCCGCCGAGTAGCAGCCAGGGCGGTCTTCAAGAGGCGGTCGAACTCGCTGGGGTGGCGGGGTGGCTCACCGGGCAGGCGCAGTGTCTCGAAGAGCTCGTAGCGGACCGCGCGGGCGGTCGGCCGGGCGCGGAAAGTGACCCGGCGGACTTCCTCATCAGCCGCATCCACACCTGACCCGCAACCGACCGCCCCGGCCGCGATACCCCAAAGCGGCCCGGGGCAGCATCCCGACGCGAAGATCTATTACCACCTGATCCCGTGAACGGGGCCCGGGCAGTCGACGGCCCGAACCCGAGATCGGGTCCGGGCCGCTGTGGGCCGATGGGTGTCAGCGCACCCTGAACGGTGCCACGTGGGTGGTGGTGTCCGCCCCGCTAATGGTGAACCGCAGGTTGTAGTCACCGGCCGTCAGGCCCCGTGTGGGGACGTTGACGATGTAGCCGCGCAGCCTCGGGTCGTACCGGAACAGCGTCGTGAACGGTACCGTGCTCGGGCCGACGATCGCGCTCAATATCAACGTGATGTTCGGGCTGGAGAGGTTGGCGCCGTTCACATCGCAGATCCGGAGCCTGATCGGGATCGTGCTGTTCCCGCCGCGGGGCAGCTCGCCGGCCTCGGAGTGGACCGGGCGCGGTACCGAGCAACAGCCACCGGCGCACCTGCACCGGTTCGCGGCTCCCCGTGATCCGGCGCTGATCGCGAAGTGGATCAGCTACACGGTCATCAACACCGAGCGGCAGGACTGGCGTCGCGGGGCCGAGGCCGCCTTCCGGTACCGGCTACTTCGCCCTCGACGGCACCGACTACAAGGAGCAGTGCAGCATGATCCGCCCCTACATCATCTGGCGGAACAAGCACGCCTACGCGAAGTCGTCGACAGGGCGAACGTTGTCTGATGCGGCGCTAGCGCCGCGGCCGCCCCCGTCGCCCGCCGTACTCGCGAGCCGCACCACCACGGCCTTGCCAGTCAGCCTGACACCCGTCGGCGGTCGGCTTACCCAGGAGAGCCGCCGTCAGCAGTACACGACATCGTCGTAGCTGGCGAAGGAGTTGTCTGCGCCGAACCGCCTGGTCTCTCCGAACTGAAGCGTGGTGCAGGAGGAGTCGTGCCCCCAGTCCCACAGGACGCGCACCCTGATCGGCCCCGAACAGCGGTTGTTGACCTCGACCCAGGAGACGCCCCCGTTGGGGTAATAGCCGCTGGCCGTGAGGACCGTGCAAGGGGTGCTCGCCGCGGCAGGGGCCGCGGTCAGCGCGACTCCGCCCATACCGAGCGTGAGTGCGGCCACGGCCGAGGTCACCCAACGGGTCGTCTTGCTGCGCGATGTTTTCAACGAAATTCTCCTCTGTCTGCGAAGTCGGTTGGTCCGATGCCCGAACCGTAGGACGACAAGTCGTAGTGCGCACCACCCTTCAATCCTGGCTAAAACCCCTGTTCAACGAGTTGTCAGGCACCACACCCGCGACCGCGGCACATCGCCGGCAGGGCATTGACGAGGCCGTGGAGGTATCGCAGACTGCCCGCTGATCGGTACGCCCCTCCGGGGGCACGAAGGGGCGGCACATGCTCAGGATCCACTTCACCGCAGACGACCTCGCTCGCACGAGGGTGGTCGAAACGATCGGCGTCGCCGCTGAGACCTACCTCAGCCTCGGATTCCTCCGCCGAAGCCACACCATGAAGCCCTTCCACATCTGGCAGACATCGATACAGCGAGGCTTAGACCCGCGGGTGCGACCGCTCAACGCGATCTTCCCCCGCCGTGGACCGGCCATGGATCTGCACGCCCTCACTGGAGGTACAGCCTCCATAGAAGAGGCAGCCGACAGGCTGCGCACCGTGACCAAATCCCAAATGCGCTCGGAGCTGCACAACGTGGCGCTCGAACCAGCGTCGAAGGCATGGGCCACAAGCTTGTGCGACACCGATCCCCACGCTGTACGAGCGCTGTCCGAGTCGCTGACCGCCAGCTACGACATGACCGTCCAACCCCACTGGGCGAAAATGCGGACGCACCTGGGTACGGTGCGCAGCACCTACGCGCACGCCGTCCTGGACGGCGGAATCGAGCAACTACTGTCCACCATGTACGTTCCAAGCGTCCGATGGAACGCGCCCGTCCTGAAGGTCGACTCCCCCCAGGACGCAGACCTCCATCTCAAAGGTCGCGGCCTGACCCTGGCACCGGTGATCTTCGCGTGGCGACAATGCCAACTTCTGTTGAATCCACTGGATGACACCGCAAGCCCCATCCTGACCATACCGACAGTGCACGACCACTCCACCGCGGCTGGACTCTGGGGCGCCGAAGGGACCTCGCAGCCGTCACTCGCAGCCTTGGTTGGGCGGACCAGGGCAGCCGCGCTGGAAATCACCGCAACCGGCTGCAGCACCACCGACCTGGCGCGTCGGCTGAACGTCTCCGCGGGAGCAGCAAGCCAGCACGCCACCATACTTCGCAACGCCCACCTCATCACCACCGTCCGTCGCGGGGGTGCGGTGCTGCACCAAGCCACGCCGTTGGGCCTCGAGCTCCTCAACCGGACCACAGCGCAGCCCGCCACACCGAGGGGACGTACCCGCTCGGACGGTGGATCTCCGACCAGCGCCGGACCTACCGCGCCAGGCAGATGAGCGGCGAGCGGGCGGCCGAGCTGGAGGAGCTCGGGATCGTGTGGGACACCGCGGACGCCGCCTTCGAAGAGAACCTCGCCGCCGCCCGCGCCTACTACGAGCTCCACGGCACCGTGGAGGCCCCGCGGGGCGCAGCCATCCTCGACGTGGCCGTCGGGCAGTGGCTCACGAACGTCCGCAGGCCCGGCGGACTCGGCAAGGACCCGGGCCGCGCCCGCCGGCGAGCCGCCGAGCTCACCCAGGTCGATCCCGACTGGAACCCGCGCGAGCAGGGTGGACGGTGGACTGGCAGCGCCACTATGCCTACCTCGCACAGCTCCTCGCCGAGGGCGCGCGCCTGAAGGACGTGGTGCCCGGGGTGACCCGGCACGGCGACGACATCGGACGCTGGCTCACCGCACAGCGCCGGGACTGGAACCGGCTGGATGACGAACAGCGGCGCCGTCTCGGCGAGCTGGGCATCAAGGCGCCCGTACAAGCCCGGAAAGCCGCCGCGAAGGCAGGTACGGTGCCCACCGTCCGGACGCGGCGCGGAAGCCTTCCAGAAAGGCGTCCAGGCCCTCGCGCAGTACACCGAGCGGGAAGGCGGCGGCGTGCCGGGGCGGGCCCACGTCGAGCAGTTCCCGGACGGCACCGAGCACCGGACCGGGGTGTGGATCGCCAACCAGCGGGCCCGCCGCGACCGGCTCGACGCCGACCAGCTCCGGGCACTCACCGAACTCGGAGTGCAGTGGGCCACCGTGTGATTGCCCCGCAATCACCCCAAGCCCGTCCACCACTACCGGCAGCAGTGGACGGGCTTTCCGGGGCATCTCGGGCACGCGCAGCCTCGTCAGGCCGCCACGGCGCTGCCCTTGGACGTGGCGAGGGCGTGCGCAGTCAACTCATCCGGCACCTTGTTCCGCCGCAGCCAGTGCTCGAAAAGCATCCTGCTTTGAGCATCCGGGATCGTCCCATCGCTGCGGGGGGACAGCTTGATGCGCACGGGCTCATCGCCCGACATCAGCACGTCGATCATCCTGCTCGTCTGGTCGTGGCCGCCGCCCGTCCTGCCGCCACCGGGTGACCTCCTCGAACGCCTCCCCCCAGCGCTCCACCACACGGCCGGCAAGGCCGCAGGCGCTGAGGAAGGCGACGCACTGCTGCCGGCTGACGGGCAGGGCCTGACGGTTCACGATCCGGGCGGCACTGCTGACCGGCAGCAGATGCGTACCGCCCGCACGCCGAGCGAGCAGTCGCAGCGAGGGCGCACCGGCCTTCTCGTAGAAGTACTGCAGCGCCACGCTCAGCTCAGCTCGGCTCGGCTCGGCTCGGCTCGGCTCGGCTCGGCTCGGCTCGGCTCGGCTGGTGATCAACTCCGGAGCGGCCGGACGGCTCAGCTGGGCCAGGAGTCCCCGGTCCGCTGCCCTGGCCGCACGCCACAGCGCGCCGATCCTGGTCAGATTGCCGTCGCAAGCGGCGGCCATCGCCTGGGCCGTCTCCAGACGGGGGACGACCTTGCCTGAGGAGGCGCGCTTGAGCGTGGCCGCCGACAAGCCGGTCTTCACCGCCAGTTCGTCGTAGGTCAGACCGGCCCACTGACGCAGCACTCGCAGCCTCCTGTGATGACGCTCTTTGAAATCGGCTGTGGCCCACATTTCGTGACGATCACTTTCGCTCAACGTGGGTGCCAAGGGCTGCTCGCCCGTCAGCGTTGTTTGGGTGGGGGTCGAGTGCAGGTTCCGGGAGTTGATCTGGCCGGAGGTCGAAGACCTCGTGGTTGACAGAGTGGAAGCCGATGGCGAAGCAGTCCGGATCGAGGCCCGCAGCGACCGCCGCGACGTTGCCTGTCCAAGCTGCGGGTCAACCGGTACGAGGGTTCACAGCAGTACCGACGCCGGCTCGCGGACCGTCCGCTGGGCGGCCGACGCGTCGTGCTGCGACTGCTCGTCCGCCGGTTCTTCTGTGACAACGCGAGCTGCCTCCGACGGACACACGTCGAGCAGATCGACTCACTGACCAGGCGTAATGCCCGCCGGACTCAAGCTGTGGCCCGCATGCTTCAGGCGATCGGGCTCGCTGTGGGCGGCCGGGCTGGCGCTCGGCTCGCGCCGCGGCTTGGAATGCGGACCACACGGGCGTCGATCCTGCGTCAGGTTCGTTTGCCGCCGGATCCACCCGTGGGAACGATTCGGGTCCTGGGTGTGGACGAGTTCGCGTTCCGCAAGGGCCGCACCTACGGGACCGTGCTCATCGACGTCGAGACCGGGCGCCCTGTCGATCTGCTGCCGGACAGAGCCTCGGACACCCTCGCCGCCTGGCTGCGGAAGCACCCTGGCGTCGAGATCGTCTGCCGGGACCGCTACAGCCCGTTCAGCGAGGCCACCAAACGAGCCGCCCCCGACGCGATCCAGGTCGCGGACCGGTGGCATCTGCTCCACAGCCTGGCCCGCGCAGTCGAACGCACCGCCCACGCGCATCGGCCCTGCCTGCGCAAAGATGCTGATGCCGCATCCCCTGACGCGCTTCTCGCGCGCATCGAGCCCATGCCGCCAGCGATTGACCCGCCGGACAGCCAGATTCTCGCCCGGGTCCGGCAGCGCTACAAAGACGTCCACGACCGGCTCCTTCGTGGTGACAACCTCAGCGCCATCAGCCGCGATCTCCGCCTCGACCGCAAGACCGTCCGCCGCTACGCGAACATCGAGCTCGACGACCTGCTGGCCTCCGCCCGCGACCGCCGGCCCGAAATCCTGACCCGGTTCAAGCCCTACATCCAGCAGCGATACCGAACTGGAGGCACCAACGCGGCCCAGCTCTTCCGAGAAGTGCGTGAACAGGGATACCCAGGCAGCAAGATCTCCGTCCGCAGGTACGTCGCGACCCTGCGAGCCGGCACCGCCATCGACGAACCCGTGCTCGTCCCGAGCCCCCGCCAGATCACCAGCTGGATCATGCGCCGCCCTGAGAGCTTGACCAGCAGCGAGAGCACCCAGCTGGACCACGTCTTGGAGGCCTGCCCCGATCTGAGCACTGCCCGCGAGCTCGCGCACGCCTTCAACGCCATAGCCCGCGAGCGGCGAGGCTCCGAACTCGTTCAATGGATGACTCGGGCCCTGAGCGACGGGCCAAAGCAGATCCAGTCCTTCGCCACATTCCTCCAACACGACTGGGATGCGGTCGTTAACGGGCGGCCCGGTGGCCGTCCAGCTTCTGCTCGTAGGCCACCCCTGCGCGCAGCACACCAGGGCCCGGCACCGACTCCGCGGCCTGCGCCAGCATCGGCTCAACCGGCGGTCTGAGCACCATCCCCGGGGCCTCCCTCACGGCTCGCCCCCTTCCAGGGTCGCCCGGCCGCGGCCGCGTGTACGCGAGAGTCCGGGCCCGGATCGGGCCAACGCGTTACAGGCAGGGCCGGGCACCCAGGCCCGGCCCACCCGCTGCTACTCGACGGCGATGCCCTCGTAGACGAGCGTGACCTTCTCCACCGCCGGCTCCGTGGCGGTGAGGCCGGGACCAGGGCCGGGGTTGTCCCAGCGGGTGGCCCTGGCACTGGTGAGCGTGACCCTGTGCGCCGACCGCCCCTGTTCGTCGTACTGGGTGACAGTCACGTCCGGGTGTTCCTCGTCAGGCTTCTGCTCGGCCAAGGTCTTCCGCACCCAGTCGGTGAAGACCTGGCTCCTGTCCTGCCCCCGGACGACGGTGACGTCCGCAAGGCGTTGCCAGCCGACTTGCTGATGATCGTCTGACCGTTCTTGGCGACCTGCTTGCTCTCGACGGTGGCCACCCGCTACGACAAGCGAGGCTACGTCTACCTGGGCACCGCAACCGCCGCAGCCCTCACTATCTGGCTCCGAACATGATCGGCCGGACAAGTCCTAGCCGGCCGCCGCGGCCTCGCGGGCCCGGGTGTGGTGGGACTGGGCCGTGTGTTCGAGGGTGGTGTGGCCGCTGTAGTGGAAGATCTGGGCGGCGTAGTCGCCCGCGCTCGCCGCTTCGGCGTACTTCCCAAGTGCCAGCAGCGTCGAGCTCAGGTCGAGTACGGCGAGGCCCTCGCGGTGGCGGTCGCCGAGCTCGCGCCAGAAGTAGCAGCAGCCGCGCTGGAGGTGGAGAGCCTGCTCCGGACGGCCCTTGGCCAGGTGGCGCCGGGCCCGGACGGCCAGGCGGCGGGCGTACGCGGCGCGCAGCCGGTCGGCCACGGTGTGGACACGGCGCCGAACGGGGCGGGTCAGCCGAAGGTTGTACCGGGTCACCCGGACCCGCTCCGTGTTCCCGACGGCCCGGTAGAGCTCGACCGCCTCCGCAAGGACCCGAGCCGCCTCCTCGTAGGCGCCCGTCTCGCGCAGGGTGGTGCCGAGGTTGTTGAGCGCGCCGGCCAGTTGCTCGGGCGGTCCCTCCGCCCGGCTGAGCTCGATCTCCGCATGGTGCCTACGCAGTGCCTCCTCGTACTCCCCCAGGTGACGCAGGGCGAGCCCGAGGGTGCTCAGCGCGATGCGCTGGCCCTCCCTGTAGCCCTCCCCCCGGCACAACCGCAGCGCCTCGCGGGAGCTGCCGACGGCCGCCTCGTACAGGTGGTCCTGCTACTGGACGACGCCGAGTTCGGCCAGGGTGTGGCCCTCGCCGGTGCGCTCGCCGAGCTCGTGGCAGATGTCCACCGCTTGGCGGAGCGCCTCCTGGGCGCGGATCAGTTGCCCGGCGGAGCGCAGGATGCGGCCCAGGGCGAAGAGGCTGTCGGCCCGGCGGCGCTGCGCGCCCAGCCGGGCGAAGGTCTCCGCGACCGCGTGCAGGAACGTGGCGGCCTCCGAGGTCTGCCCGAGGTCGGCCCGGACCATCGCCGCCTTGAAGAGCATCTCGGCGGACTCGGCCTCGTCGCCGCTCTCCTCGTACAGATCGGCCGCGGCCTCGTATACGGCCGCCGCTTCGGCGTTCTCCCCCTGTGCCCACATGGTCCGGGCGCCGCGGGCGAACACTTGGGCGCGCCGGTGCCGGTCGTGGAGCTCGTCGCACAGCTCCACGTTGAGCTCGTCGGTATCCAGGGCCTCCTCGTAGCGTCCCTGGTCGTGGAGGGCGTCGGACAGGACGATCAGTGCCTCCGACTCGCGGTGGCGGTCGTCGATGGCCCGGTAGCACTCCACCGCCTGCCTGGCGGCCGCTTCCCCCTCCCGGGAGTGGTCCGCGTCGAGCAGGGCGCGGGCCAGGTTGGCGAGGGCGATGCCCTCGTTCTCGGGGTCGCCCAGCGCCCGGTGCTGGTCGGCCGCGCCCCGCAGGATGCGGATGGCTTCGGTGAGCCGGCCGGCGTCGCGCAGGGCGCTGCCGAGATTGCCCCGGGCCGAGGCGAGAGCGCCCGGATGGCCCAGGGCGCGGACGGCGTCGACGGCTTCACGGCAGGCGGCGACCGCCTCCTCGCTGCGGCCCAGCCGACGGTGGAGGCTGCCCATGCCGCTGAGCAGCGCGGCCTCGGCGGCCCGGTCGCCGTGGGCCCGGGCGTACGCCAGGGCCCGCCGATGGGTCTCCAGGGCCTGCAGTTCTTCCGTGCGGCGGAAGCCGTCGGCGCGGAGTGCGGCCAGGGTGGGCAGCAGTGCGGCGGGGCGGTCCGGAGGCCGGCGCTGGGGTGCCAGTGCCCGGCGTGCCCGGCGTGCCCAGCGCGTCCGGGCGCCGGCCGGCCGTACCCGGCTCGCGGCCTCGATCTCGTCCCGCAGCGCCTCCGTCCGCTCCAACTCGGCCCGATACGCAAGGGGGTTGACGGTGGTGAGCCGACGGCGGACCGCGACGGCCTCCTCGATCAGCGCGCGGGCCTCGTCGAGCACACCGATCTGCAGCAGCCACAGCGCCGTGTTGTGCAGGGAGTTGGCGAGCCACGGCAGGTGGATGTCCGGATCCTCCTCGGCGAGCCCGCGCCGGATCTCCAGGGCCTCGGCGGCGGGCAGCACGGCGTCGGGAAACGAGCCCAGGTCGCTCAGCCGCAGGCCGAGATTGTCCAGCGACTTGGCCAGGTGCGGCGGTACGTCCCCGAGGTTGACGGTGTCCATGTTGATGCTGGCCGTGCGGAGGCGGCCGACCTGGCGCACCTGGAAGCCGGGCGCGGCGGCGAGCCGACGGCGGATGTCCACCCCTTCGCGGGTGGCGGCCAGGGCCTCCTGGGCGCGCCCGGCCAGGGCGAGGAAGTTGCCCAGATTGTCCACGGCGGGGGCGAGGACGCGCAGCTCCCGGTGTTTGCCCAGGGCCCGGCTCAGCGGGCGCAGGATGGCCACCGCCTCCTCCGTGGCAGCGATGGCCTCCTCGAGCCGGTCCGCCTCGAACAGGGCGTTCCCCAGGCCGATGAGTGCCCCGGCCAGTTCCCCGCGGTCCTCCGGCTCGTTGCCGACGAGATCCCTCAGGAGGTCCACCGCGTCCTGGAGGGCCCGGGCGCCCTCCTGGGGCTGCCCCGACCTGAGGCAGGCGATGCCGAGCTCCTGGTTCCAGTGGGCGAGGGTCATCGGGTCGGTGGTGGTGGCCCGGGCGTGCTCGGCGAGGCGGCGGGTGACGGCGGCTGCGGGGAGGTCGAGGGTGAGGTGCTTGTCGCCCGGCAGGAGGTCGTGCAGGGTCTCCAGGGTGCCCAGGAGGTGGGGCCAGCGCTCGGCGGCGGCGTTGAGGTACGTCAGGAGGCGGGGGGCGTGTGGCGGGTGCGGGGCGCGGTGATCCGGGGCGAAGAGCAGCTGGGGGATGTCGGTGGACCAGGGGTCCGGCTGGTAGTCGGGGTGGTCGTGGCCGGTGATCGTCAGGGCGAGGAAGTCCTCCGCGAGACGGTCGGGCAGGAGCGGTTCGAGGAGGTCGGCACGGTCGGGGTCGGTGGCCGGATAGCAGCGTCCGTGGTCGGCGAGCGCCCGGTCCGCGGGTACGTCGGGCAGGACTCGGCGTACGAGATCGGCGGCGCCCGCGGGCTGCTGGGGGCCGGTCAGCACGGCGGTGAACACGAGGCGGGACATGGTCCGGTCGGGGGTGGTGAAGTCCAGGCCGGCGGCCTCGTTCTCGTAGAGCTGCCGCCAGTTCTCGTGCTCGCGGTCCAGCAGGTGGATCGTGAGGCCGAGGACGTCGGTGGGGGCCGCCCGGGCGCCGGCCGACCGGCCGTCCACAGTGGCGAGGGCGGCCATCTGCACGGCCAGCGCCTGCCCGAAGTCGGGATGACGCAGGGACGGGGGCGGTGCGAGGGCCCGTACGGCGGCCGGGTCGATCGCCGGGTAGTGCGCGGCGAAGTCGTCCCGGGCGGCGGTGAACAGGGCCGCCCGGGTGCCGTCGTCGGGCGGGAGGTCGGCGAGCGCGTGGGTGGAGGTCTCGACTCCGGTACGCCCCCTGGCGAGCTTGCCGCGTACGGCGGGCCAGGTCTGCGTGGAGCGGGCGAGGAGCAGCACCCGGACCGGGACCCGCTGGCGCAGCAGCCGGTTCTGGAAGAGCCAGCTCAGGTAACTGACCGGCCAGCGGTCGGCGTAGTCGACCAGCAGCAGTACGCCGGTGGCGTCCCGGATCCGCAGGTCCTGCGTGTCCTCGGCGGGCGGATGGGCGTCGGTGCCCTGGACGGCGTCGACCACCAGCCAGCCGGCGGCTTCGCCGAGGCCGGCGAAGTGCCGGGCAAGCCGGGTCTTGCCCTGCCCGCCGGGGCCGTGCAGCCAGCGGACGGCGAACCTCGGCGGCCCGTCGCGCCAGGCGGTCAGGGCGGCGAGGTCCTGCTCCCGGCCGGTGAAGGAGACGACCTCCGCGCGGGCGTCGAGCATCCGGCTGGGCTGTGCGGTGAGCCAGTCGGAGGGGTGGGTGGGGGCGGCTCGGTGACGGAAGAGCAGGTAGACCGGCGTGCCGTTGCCGAAGACGTGGATGTCCGCGCCGATGGCCCCGTACGCCGTGCCGGCCTCGACCCGGACGGTCTGCTGCATGGACTGCCGGACGACGTCCGGCTCGTCGTCCGGAGCCATCAGGGCGCCGTCGGGGGGAGCTGCCCGTCGGGGGTCGGGTGGTAGTGGAGGTCACCGCCCTGGACGGCGAAGAGGGTGGCGTTGTCGCGGGCGGTATTCGATTGGAGCCACACCTGCCGCTCGGCCGGCAGTGCCGACCGCAGGCGCTCGACCAGCTCCCGCAACTCGGGCTCGGAGTCGGGGTGTTCCGCGAGCAGACGGGTCAGCCGGCGGCGCCAGAGGGGGACGAGCTCCCGGCGCACCAGGTCCGCTTCGGCAGGCTCGGCGCCCGCGACGAGCGCGGCGTCCTCGTCGAGCCGGTCCCCGACCGCGTCGGCCCGGCCCGCGGCTCCGGTGTCACCGGCGTCCGCAAGGTGCTCGGCACCCGCACCGTCCGGTTCGCCCCGGCGGAACAGCCGGACCACCCCGTCGCGGGCTCCTTGCCACAGGTCGGTGGCCATCGCCCCGATCACCGCCACGGCGCCCGCCTGCGCGAGTGCCGCCAATGCCTCGGCCGGCATCCGTGCCCCCTGAGATCCGGTCGGGTGCCCCGAGGTACCCGGTTTGCGAACTCACCTTGCTGGACACCTACGTTAGAGCTCCGGGCGCGTGGTGTCAGCGGTCTTGTGCCGTAGGCCGTGTGTCGAAAGAACATGGACTTCGGAACTCGACTGTGGGGGCGATCATGAGCTGGTCCTTCATCCTTCAGATCACCGATTGCGCTAGCGGCCGGCCCGTCGACGGCGCGACCGTCCACGTCAAGGGCTACTACGAATATGAAGACCAGGTCCCGGCCGAGAGCTGGACCGCCATTGCGGACGGCCAGGGGCGGTTGGCCATCGAGGCCATGGACAGCGTGATCGTGGTCGACGCGCTCGTCGGCAAGGCGGGATACGTCGCCGGGCTGCTCCGCGTGGAGCCGGACGCGGAGGGCGACGTCGTCCGAAAATGTCTTCAACCTGCGGCCGCATCGAGCGGCACCAGGCGGCCCGAGGCGCTGCGCGTGACCGGCTGGGGCGAGGCCCATGTCGACATCGAGTGGTGGAACCCCGAGCCGTACCGGGAAATCCTGGTCGGCTGGTCGGATGCGACAGTGTCGACGTTGCGGCCGCTGTTGCGCAGTACACAGCGCCCCGGCGAGTGGTCGGCCACGAGCCCGTTGTGGATCAACGCGAGGATCTCCCCTACCGGCCCTGCTGACGACGCCCGTCCACCGGCTCCGGCCGCACGCCGCTGCCTGGGGCCGGAGTGCGGCCGCCATCCATCAGCCGCGTGCCGCGGAGCGGCCGCGAACCACTTGAACCGGTAGGTCCGGCTCCCGCCCACCAGGCGGGGGCGCCCCGTCACGTACGGCGATCGCTCGCGCCGTGTCGGTGCCGCGATCTCCACCGGGCGAGGAGTTCACCGGGTGTGCGGGCTGGTGGTGTCCGTTCCGGCGGCCTTCGCTCCTGCCCGGTGAGAGCGATGTGGGGCATCAGGTAGCGGTCGCCGTCCGTCTCCAGCACGCACAAGGGGACATCTCCCGAGTCGTCGAGGTGGCCGATGCGAATGACCATCCGCCTCGGCGGAAGGGTGGGGATCTCACCGTCCAGGACCGTGGCCAGGTGCCGCGGAGTGCGAGCGGCGGCGACGGTCTTGCCGTCGACCCAGACTTCCGCACGCCGACGCCGCGGGTCATGGACCACAGTGATCGAGTGACCGTCCTGATCCAGGTGGTAACGGTGGTGGCCTGCCATGCCAGCCTCCCCGATGTTCCTGCCACCAGCGTAGAGCGCCGAGCCGGCCCGCCCTTGCCGTGGAGCATGGCCCGGGAACTCGATGGGGGCGGCTCACCCCTCTTCGTCTCTGCTGATCGCACCGGTGCAGAGCGTGAGGCGGACCTGGTTTCCCTGATGCGCGGCATTGCACCCGGCACGATCACCGCGACAGCCTGCGACGCTGTCCCTTCACGAGGTTCCGTGGGAGCGGATCACGTCCGGCTGAGTTCTGCGGCGCCGAAGGACACATCGAAGCGGTCGCACCAGATCGTCACGCTCGTGTAGTCCTCAAGCCGGACGTCACCTGGAATCGGGTAGTTCTGGTCGCCCTTGTTTGCCTTGAGCTTGCCGAGACTGACGTACTTCCCGTCGTCGAACACCCGCCAGCCTGCGACGCCTTCCTTCACCGGAGCATCGGTGAGCCAGACCCGCAGGTCGGGGCCATTGCTGGTGACCAGGTTCTCCAGCCGGAGCGTCCGGGATCCGTCGGGGAGCTCGAGGACCTTCACCGAGCCTGTCGTGGTGTGCTCGTGGCTGATCAGCCCGCCGCCGGCAACCGTACGCAGACCGGCCGACCCGGCCGGGCGCGCGCCGGAGACCGCGCCGGCCGAAGGGGCGGGCGCCAGTGGGAGTGCGTCGTTGACCTCGTCATCCGTCCACAGCTTCCAGGGCTGGAACCAGTAGACCCCGACACCCGCCAAGACCGCCACGACCAGCACCGCACCGAGCACCACAGTCCGCCGTCTGCCGTTCCTCGCCACCACAACACCCTCCCGCCGGGACCTCTTTGATCCACCTCGATTCAACCCTGCACGCCGTCCCGTATTCCACAGCCTCCCGATGCCGAAGGACCCGGCTACCGCCAGCACGTGCCTTCACCCCACTTCCGGCAGGGACGTGGACGAGGGCGGGTGTGCTTCCTCCCAGACAGACACGGCGGCTTCGGCGGCGCGCATCATGCTGGGCGCCCCTTGTGGGGTGTGAACTCTTGGCCCTGAGCCACGAGGCGGCCTCCAGTCTCGCCCGTTGCCCCGGGCCTTTACGCCTCGACGGCACGCATCCTTTACAGTTCAACCGGTGCCCCGTCCATACGGCCTGCGCGCGAACGCCGAGCCGTCCCGGGTGCCCCGCACACCACGGCCGCCGACACACCGCCCCCGGTGCGCGCCGGCCCCCGCCCCCACTTCAACGGCGCCCGGACCGCCGGCCCGTCGATGGAAGTCGGAGGACAGGACAGACCCAGGGTGGGGAGTACCTGTTCAGTCGAGGACGGCGGTGGCTTCGACCTCGACGAGGTGGGCGGGTACGTCCAGTGCCGCGACGCCGAGCAGCGTGGCGGGGGGTGTCGCGGTGAGGCCGAGCTTCTCGGCCGCCCGACCGAGCCCCTCCATCAGCAGCGGCATCTTGTCGGGGGTCCAGTCGACGACGTGGACGGTCAGTTTCGCCACGTCGTCGAAGGAGGCGCCGACCCCGGTCAGGGCGGTGGCGATGTTGTGGTAGCACTGCTCGACCTGAGCGGCGAGGTCACCCTCGCCGACGGTGACACCGTCGCCATCCCAGGCGACCTGTCCGGCGACGAAGACAAGCTTCGACCCGGTCGCGATCGACACCTGCCGGTAGGCGTCGATCATCGGCAATCCGTTGGGGTTCACCAGGGTGATGGCCATGCTGCCCGCCTCCATTGCGCCTCGAGCGCCCGTGGGCTCGCTTCCATCAAGCCAGGGCACGTTCGCTCTCTTGTGGTTACTCAGGAACCGTAGGAGAGTGGCCGCTGGCATGGAAGAACGCACTTTTCGGTGACTGGGGAACCTCATGGTGACCAAGCAGTTCACGGGCTCGCCCGACGAAGCAGACCTGAGGCGCGCGGACTCCCTGGCGCGGGAGATCTTCTCGGACGTCGCCAACAAATGGGCACTCCTGATCATCGAGGCCCTCGGGGAGCACACCCTGCGCTTCGGCGAGCTGCGGGACGAGGTCGAGGGCATCAGCCACAAGATGCTCACCCAGAACCTGCGCATGCTGGAGCGCTACGGCCTGGTCGAGCGGACGGTGCACCCCGTCGTACCGCCCCGGGTCGAGTACACCCTCACCGAGCCGGGCCAAGCCCTGCGGGTGACGATCGACGGACTATGCGACTGGACCCACCGGTACCTCGGTCACATCGAGGCCTCCCGCCACCGCTTCGACACCTGACAGGTGAAGAACCCGCACGCGCAGCCATTGGCCGGGCCCTACTCGCGCGGTTCGATGGACTGCGCGGGTGACGAAGCGGGAGATCGAACGGGTGCGGACGAAGCCGAAGCACCTCAATGGGAGGCGTAACGGATCCAGGCGTCGGTCAGGTTCTGCAGTGTCGTTCGCGTGGCACCGCCGCCCTCCAGGTGATCGGTGAAGGTCTGCAGCCGGTCCGGGCCTTCGAGCCAGTCCGGATCCGCGGCGGCCCTCCTGGCGAGCTCTCCCATCGCGCCTTGATCCGTCACGTGTCGCAGCAGCCACGCCGTGAACCCCTCCATCGGGCCATCCCCATCTCCGAAGTCGCCGCACTCGGCCAGTACAGCATCAGACCCGGTGAACCTTTCCGGTCACAGCACTACTAGGCGTACGGCTCTGGCGCAGTGGGACGCCCTGCGCGCGATCAGCCGAGCGCCCGGGGTGCCCGCGCGTGCACTGGCTGCGGCGACGTTCCAGAGCGAGCAGGCCTTCGGCACGCTCGCCGGCCGACTGACGGCCCTGGGTCTGATCGACCGCAGACCGGGCGTCGGCCGGCGCATCGAGCACTATCTCACCCCCTCCGGCGAAGAGGTCCTGAGCGCAGGACACCAAATCGCCGACGAGGTACTCGCCGCGTGCCACTCAAGCCTGTCCCCCGCCGACCGCACCACGCTGCTCGACCTGCTCCCACGCATCGACGGAGGCGCGGGCGCGCAGTCCGACTCGTTACGACAGCCGCCCCGGAAACCCGATACTCGGTCACCACTGATCGCCACACCAGGTGCAACATGTTCCAGCCGGAAGGTGCTGCCGGCGGCCACGCACAGCGGCGAAAGATCGACTTCCGAGCCGAACGGCGCTCCGCGAAACTAGGGATAAGGCGATCCCCGAAGGAAGGCTGAGGCTCGTGATGGCGGAATCGGACGATGCCCTCACCATCCGCCACGTCGCCGAGCGGCTGATGAAGGCGCATCCCCAACTGGACGCCGGCCTGGTGCAAAGCTCAGTACAGACGGCGTACGAAGAACTCCGGTACGCACGCGTGCGTACCTACCTCCCGGTCCTGATGGAGCGCAGAGCCAAGGACCTGCTGCCCCACGACGAGCAGATGGAACGCAAATCCTGACCCCCGACGCGTGACCGACCCCGGCTTGCAGGGCACCCGGGGCCCCCGGGCACCCCGAACCGGAGCCTTCCCGCCCGAGGTGTGAGCAGCGCACCCAGACAGGTTGGAGTGGCCTCGATCGGGGCAAGGGCACGCCCCGCGTTGGTCACCGAAAGGGCTGGGGCTGATGGAATGCCTTCCTCGTCGGGCTCCCTGGGGCGACCAGGGGTTATGGAGGCGCCGTGCCGGAACAGGAAGGCGTGGAGGCACGCCTGCGCGCGATGGAAGAGGCTCTCGAGCGCGTCGGGACGTCCTTCGACGAGCGGGCGACCTGGCAGGAGCTGACGGCATTCGCATTCCGGACTCTGTGCGACGCCGCGGCCGTGGACGTGATCGGCCACGGCGGCAGGACTGAGCGTGTGGCCTCGGCCGGAGCGAAGGACCTTCTGGACGGTCTCGCCACGGAGAGCACCCCTGCGGTCCGGGCCCTGGACGAGGGACATCCCGTGCACGCGTACACGTGCAGTGGGACGGAAGGATCCGTGCACCTCGTCTCGGTGCCGCTGATCGGCCGGCGCGAGCTCTACGGAAGGCTGCTAGCGGTCCGGACACACGGCGACTTCAGCGACCACGAGATGGCTACGCTGCACTTCGCCGCACGAATCGCATGCGTGCACATCGCACACGCACGGCGCCTGGCGGCAACGGAGAAGATCGCACTCGACCTCCAGCGCGCCCTGGTGGCCGAACCGGGCCGGCCACACCCCAACCTGGAAGTCGCCAGCCGCTACCTGCCGGCCGGATCCCGCGCCCTCGTCGGCGGCGACTGGTTCGAGACCGTGCGGCTGCACTTCGGCCGGACCCTGCTGGTGGTCGGTGACGTCATGGGCCACGGCCTGGAAGCCGCCGTCGACATGAACGCCTACCGCTCCCTCCTGCGCGACGTCGCCTCCACCGATCTCGCCCCGCACCGCGTGCTCCGCCAGCTCGATGCCCTGGCCGCGGCGGACGAGAACCGTCGTCCCGCGACCTGCCTCATCGTGCGCGTCGATCCCGCCCGCGGCCTGGCCGTGTACGCCAGCGCCGGACATCTGCCACCCGCCGCCTTCACCGCCGACGGCCCGGGCGAACTGCTGAACATTCCCGTCGGCCCTCCGCTGGGCACCGGCATCGGCGGATACGAAGCCGTCGCCCTGCCGATCACCGCCGATCAGACCATCCTGCTCTACACCGACGGCCTCGTGGAACGCCGCGGCGAAGACATCGACACCTCCCTGGCCCGACTCGCGGCGCTCCGCATGACCACGGGAGCAGGCGTCTCGGAAGTCGTGGACGCGGTCTGCGACGGACTCGACGCACAACACGCCGAAGACGACGTCGCCGTCCTCGCCGCCCGCCTTCGTCCCCGGCCACCCCACGACCCCACCAGCAATGCCCTTGACGCCGCCGTGCCTCCGTCATGAAGCCGTCCGCTCTGGGGATCATCCGGATACGAGCGAGTGGGATGGACCTGGCAACTGGGCGTGAGCCCGTGTGGCGGACATGGCCGGCACCCCCAGACGGCAGATGTGGCTGCCCATGACGGAGCCGACTGCGTTCCTGCTGCTCGGCCGGGTGACCCCGAACCTCTCTTCGAGCAGACTCTGGGAGTCCTGGCCCCCTTTGGAACAACGGCCGGATGACGCACCGTTGACCGGTTTGGTCGCCGTCAGATCCTGGTGGCGCGGTGCCTGGTGGCGAGGGCGAGCAGTGGGCCGACAGCGATCAGGATCGCCAAGGCCATGTAGCCGTAGGTGAGTGTGGTGACCGTTGCGAAGCCCGCGACGAGGAGGGGTCCGCCGGCGTCGCCGAGTTCACGGCCGAGTTCGGCGGAGCCCATGGTCTGGCCCATCCGCTCCTCCGGGGTGCTCGCCGCCAGGGCGGCGAAGCCCAGCGGAGTGATCAGACCGGTGCCGACTCCGATCAGGGCGGCCGCGGTCAGTACGCCGAGCAGGCCCGGGAGCGTCGCGCAGCCGAGGCCCGCGGCGGTGATCAGCAGGCCGGCCGTGAGCCCGGTACGGGTGGTCAGGCGTCCGGCATCCAGGGCGCGACCGGCCCTCGGCTGAACGACGGCGGCGGTGGCGGCGAGTACGGAGACGGCCGCGCCGGTGGCGATGGTGCCGAGCCCGGCCGCCGCCCCGGAGACCGGGAGGAAGCCGACGCCGACGGAGAGGGCGGCGGTGGCTGCGGCGAGCGCGCCGGTCGGGGCGAGGAAGGAGCGGTCGGCGAGGCGCCGTACGAGATCGGCGACGGTCTGCCGGGACTTGGGCAGCGGCGCCACGGCGGGCACGGCGAGGGCGGCCCACACCGCGACGGCAGCGCCACATCCGGCCGTGACCAGGAACAGCAGGCGCAACCCGCCCGCCCAGACCAGGACTCCACCGAGCAGCGGACCAAGGGTGTAGCCGATGGACTTGTAGAAGCCGTAACTGCCGAACGCGCGTCCGCGCTTGGCAGCCGGGTTGAGCCGGGCGACCAGGGCCGAGGCGGACGGGGAGAACGCGGAGGCACCGGCACCCTGGCCGAGGCGGGCCGCCCACAACCAGCCGGGGCTGTCGGCGATCACGTACAGCGCGGAGGCGGCCGCGAAGGCGACGAGCCCACCCAGCAGGACCGGTTTGGCGCCGATCCGGTCGGCCAAGGTGCCGAACACCGGCTTGAGGATCACCTCGGCGCCGTCGTACAGCGCCAGCAGACCACCCAGGACGAGCAGCGAGGTGACGGCATCCTCGGAGAACCCGCCAAGGTTGGCGGCGACGCCATGCGCGCCGAAGGCGGTGGTGAACCCGGCCGCGTACAGCGGCCACATGCGGTGGGCGGAAGCCGCCTGGGCAGGGGCGGTACGGGTCATCGGTTCTCCTCCGGTGCTCCCTTGAGCCGGGCGGTGGCTTCGGCGGCTTCCGGGACGCCGAAGAATGCTGCGACCAATCTGGCCGCACGCGGTCAGTACTGGAAGCGGTTCTTCAGCCGGTTGCCGGTTCGGTTTCCTGCGCCCGGCTGGGCCGACGCAGGAAGAGGTAGAGGGCGGGGATGAGGTACAGGGCCCAGAAGGCGGCCTGGAGGGTGCTGGGGTTGGGCTGGAAGTTGAAGATGCCCTTGAAGAGGGTGCCGTACCAGCTGTCCGGGGGGATGGTGGCGCTGATGTCGAAGAGACGGTTGTCCAGGCCGGGAAGGATGTCGGCTTCCTGGAGGTCGTGGATGCCGTACGCGAGGACGCCGGCGGCGACGATGACGAGCAGGGCGCCGGTCCAGGTGAAGAACTTGGCCAGGTTGATCCGCAGGGCGCCTCGGTAGAACAGCCAGCCGAGGGCGACGGCGGTGAGCAGGCCGAGTACGGCTCCGGTCAGCGGGCGGGCGCCGTCACCGGATGCCTGGACGGCGGACCAGACGAACAGGGCGGTTTCCAGACCTTCGCGGCCGACGGCGAGGAAGGCGGTGGCGATGAGCGCGCCGGTGCCGATGGCGAGGGCCTGGTCCAGTTTTCCGTGGAGTTCGGCCTTCAGGTGGCGGGCGGTGCGGCGCATCCAGAAGACCATCCAGGTGACCAGGGACACGGCGAGGATGGACAGGCCGCCGCCGAGCATCTCCTGGGCTTCGAAGCTCAGCTGGGTGGAGCCGAACTGCAGGATGGCCCCGACGCCGAGGCTGAGTGTGGCGGCGATCCCCACGCCGGTCCAGATCGCCGGGAGTCCTCTGCGGTTGCCGGTCTTGACCAGGTACGCGATGAGGATGCAGACGACGAGGCTGGCCTCGAGGCCTTCCCGCAGGCCGATGAGGTAGTTGGCGAACACGTGCTCTCCGAAAGGGGCGGGGACGGGTCAGGACTGGCTGTTGAGGAAGCCGATGAACGTGGCGCCCCACCAGCCGGTCTGGCTCACGGTGGCGGCCAGAGCGGACCGGATCAGCAGCCTGCGCGGGACTGGGGAGTTCTGGTAGCGGTCCAGGCGCTGGCCGAGCCAGTGGGCGTACAGGCCGTTGACGGTGACGGCGAGCACGAGGCCGAGCTTGACCTGGGTCAGCGGCGAGCTCAGGTTCGGGTGCAGAAGGAGACCGGTGGCCATAAGACCGGCCAGCCCGAGCCAGATGGGGACCTGCAGAGCGCACGCGGTGCCGGTGATGTCGGACAGGCGGCGCCGTCCGAGCAGCCACAGGACGGCGAACCAGTCGACGGCCAGGACCGCGCCGAGGCCGACGACGAGAGCCGCGACATGGATGAAGCGGGCCACCGTCTGGAGCGTGGTGTCGGCGTGGACGTGGCCGGACATCCAGCACGCGCCGGCCAGGACGGCCGAGCTCAGGATGCCGAGCAGGACCAGCACCCAGGCCGGCGTGGACCGCTCCGTCCTGGTGGCGGGCACCACCGGGACGGAGGCGAGGGGTGTGTCTGCGGTGAGGGCCACGGGATCAGTTCTCGGTCTTCAGTTCCACGTTCGCGAACGTGGCGGTGACCGGCTCGCTCAGGGCGGGCTTCTCACCGCTGGCCCCGTGCCGCAGGAACGTCGGCGGCTGGAGCGTGGCGCGCAGGGTGTACTCCCCCGCGGTGGGGATGGAGAAGTTGTTGGCGTAGTGGAAGAACTCGGCGTGGTAGAAGTTCAGGTCCTGGGCCTGCACGACCTGGCCCTGGGCATCGACGACCTCAAGGCGGATCGGGACGTTCGGGACGATGCGGCCGGTGGCTGCCTCCATCGGGATGATCTCGATGTGGTGCGTCTCGTCCTTGGCCGGCTCGCGGTTGACCAGATTTCCGTGCCCGGCATGACCGCCCTGTCCGCCCTGCTCCGCCTGGAACCACGGCTCGGCCGCCTCGACGATGTAGCCGACCCGGTAATCCCCGGCCTTGGTCTCCCCGCCGTTCGCCGCGATCTCCGCCTCCAGCACCGTGTGCTGGTGAGCCACCCCGGCCGGCGCCGTCTCCTTCGGCACGGGCTTGGCACCCTCGGCCTTCCCGGAGTCGCCGGACGAGCCACAGGCCGTCAGGGCAAGCGCGAGGGGAGCTGCGACCAGGAGGGAACGCAGGGCGGGTCTGGGCATGGCTGAAATCCTTCGAATCGGGGGTTAGGTAAGGCGTACCTAAGAGGTTCCTGTGGATGTTCGTCAAGTCGTCTCATGATCCGAACATCACCACAAAACGGGCACATGGGGTCGACTTTCAAAATACAGAAGGAAGTTGAATGTCTGTCACTCACATCAAGTGGCCGTGGCGGCAGTCGCGAGGGTCGACATTTGGACAACCGGGCTGCCCTTCGGCCTAGACTGCGCGCCGCCCAGACCCCTCGCACCCCCGGAGTCAGTCGTGTCTGCCCACCCCTATCGCTCCGTCGTCACGACCTTGCTCGCCGTCGGCACCCTGATCACGCTCACCGCCTGCACCGAGAAGTCCGCCGAGGGTGGCGACGCAAAGTCCGGAGTCATCGCCGTCCGAGCCGCAGACGATGCCTGCGAGCTCTCCCGGACCTCCGCGCCGACCGGATCCATCTCCTTCGAGGTCACCAACGAAGGCGACAAGATCACCGAGTTCTACCTCTACAGCCCGGCGGGCAAGGTGGTCAGCGAGGTCGAGGGCATCGGCCCCGGCACCTCCCGCACCATGACGGTCAAGGTGGCCGAGGCCGGCGCGTACACCACCGCGTGCAAGCCCGGCATGGTCGGCAAGGGCATCCGCGGCGCATTCACCGTGACCGCCCATCCCACCGGATGACGCACCCATCCCACACGGAGCACCCAGCCTGATTCCACCTTCGCCCAGCACTGACATTGAGCCGTCATCGGCGAGACCGACCGGCCAGCGGGCCAGCCCCACCCCGCCATGTTCTGCGGGACCAGCAGCAACTCGGCTACCACCACCCCACCGACAGCCCGAAAAACCCCGCCCCCGAAAGCACGCCACATACCGCGAATCACTGAAACTGCGCACTGCTCAACCACCCTGCACAGTCGCACCCAGGCCGACCAACACCGCAGGCCAGGCGACTAACAAGCCCGGACTCTGCTCAGATCCAGTGAGCCAACACAGCCGCCAACCCGCTCAGCCGACCTGCACAACCCCAGGTCAGCAGCATGACGACTGCTCAGTTTCACTGATCAGCGACAGAGTGCGGTGTCGACGATCAGTGAAACTGCGCAGCGACCCCAATCAACCTGAGCAACCGCACCTGACTGTCCCTCATAACCCATGTCGACTGCGGCCTTACAGGTGAGGGTCACTGGCAGCCAGGTGACGCCGACTGGTGAAGACAGGTGACGATTCACCCTCGCGCTGTCGTGTTCCTTTGGCACCCCCGCGGCCCGTGCCACGCCTCCTGTCCGGATGGGGAAGGCCCCGGTAGCCGACCACAGCTGATCAGGAGCTCGGGTAGTCGTGGCCGTGAGGCGGGTACTCCTGGCCGGGAAGGTCGGTCACCCCGTAGAGCACGATCTGCTCGAACGTCACCACCTCCTCAGCGAGCGCGTCAATCCCCTCGTCCGTGTCGAAGGCCTGGCCGGCAGCGGCCAGCAGCCGCACCGAACGCTCCCGATCGGCCCGCACCCGACGCCCCACCGCCCGGCTCGGACACGGTGACCCTGCCGACAGGCGAAACGCTCCCGCCCTCCACACGCCGACCAGCACGACCACCCCGGCCAAGAAGCTCACGACCACGCCCGCAACCCCATACTCGGCACGGTCCGCGTACCAGCCACACCCCGCCAGAACCGCACCCGCAACGCAACCGCCGCACACACGCCGCTCCCTGCCGGTCAACACCACCGCACCACGCCCTCCCTTGCGTCCCCTCCGGTCAGGCCCCAGACCCAGCACCGGCCTCGCGGGCGGCATGCCGCCGTACTTCCTCCGACGGCGTCACCAGCGGACCGACAGGACCCGCCGCGGCGTCCGGCCGGTACACGGCCGCCCGGAAGAAAGTGGCCAGCATCGCCAACAGCGTCAGCAACGTCAGGGCGTAGTCCACCTGCACAAAGCCGACCTGCCCGGCCCGCCAGGCGGCCGCCTGCAAACCAGCGGCGAGCAGCAGGCCCTCCACGGCGATCCGGTCCCTGCCGCCCAAAGCCCACCAGGCCGCCCGCGCCCGCCCCGCCCATGCCCGAACACCCGACCCGCGCCCGCCGCTTCCCGGAGCGGGAGCCTGCGCCGTCACCGGGCCCGCCCCGTGCCTTGGCAGGCGCGGTCTGTTGCCGGTGGGCGGGCGCCGACGGCGGCGTCGTCGTCAGGGAGTGCAAGGTCGCGTGGCGGCCCACCAGGGCGGAGCCCTGCCCCTCCTTTTCCAGGAGGTGTCGTTGCCCAGGCGGCACAAGTGCTGGCCGACCGCCGCAGGGCCGCCGCTCTCGCCGATCTTCTGCATCCGGGCGGCCAGCAGCGGCCACTGACGGGCACCAACCAGCAAACCCGCCTCCTGCTCCGGCAGGACTCCCTTGACCATCACCACCATCTGACTGTGCGCGGCCTCGGGCACCTTCAGCTGCTGCACGGCGCGGGCCCGGTCGCCGAGGTCGAGATCTCGGGGGACGGTCAGGCCCTCGGTCAACGGTCCCCAAGCGCGCTTCGCGTCCGTGCTCGCGGGCGCAGCCCACGGATCGCCCGCCCCACCCATCCGCGCGGCCAGCATCAACTGCGGGGGCAGGAACGGGGGCTGGGGCGCTTCGTTGCCGGCGGCCAGGCGGCGAAGTCGGCTTGGTCCTGCTCAACAGCCTCGGGGCCTCACCCAGGGGCGTTTCCCTGTCTCCGCATCTGCTACTTGAAAGTACAAACCTTCTAGGTAGATGCAAGGCCAGAGGGCTGATAGAGTCCGCATGCGCTACTCGGGACAGGGTGGCGAGATGGCCGGTCCAAACCCCTGGTCTGCCCCTGAGCGGCGTACATCCGCGAGGCAGGCAGACGATGTGGTGCCATGGCAATTCCGCACTGCTGACGCCCGTGCCCCTCTTCCGGACACCCCTCCGCACCGCGCCATGCCGCCGTTGAGGCCTAATCGCCTGCCCATCGCCCGCTCACCGCTCGTCGCTTATCGCCCGTCAGATGGGGAGATCCACATGAACGCAGGACTTCTGCGCCGCTTCGTCACAGGCAGGACGTTGCTCCTGGGTGCCGTTCTGGCTGTGGCCGTGCCAGGAACCGCCTACGCCAACACGGTGAGCGTGACCGTGAAGACCCCCGGGGCCACCAGCGGTCCCGCCACGTCGAACTCCGAGATTTCGACCCACGGCGACTGTGCCGCCGGCTTTGTCTCCGGCGGTGGCATCAACCAGGCCATCGGCACCGGCGCCGGCGTGAACGGAAACCACGTCAACGGCACCTCGCCCAGTTCCGACGGCACCACCGAGTACACCGGCTCCACCGGTGTCGTCGGCACCGACGTGACGTACTGGCTCGCCATCGGCGGCAGCGGGGGCCAGGTCAACGCCTCCTTCTCCACCACCCCGTACGCCATGTGCTTCACCAGCAACCTGATCAACCACACCCAGGTCGTCATGAACAAGGCCAACACCCCCACCACCGGGGCGACCGTCGGCCGCGTCACGGCCACCTGCCCGGCCAACACCCGCCTCCTCGGCGGCGGCGCCCGTACCACCCCGGGCAACACGGGCACCTTCAAGACGATCGCAAGCTTCCCCACGTTCAACGACTCCGCGCACAGCTTCGGCGCGAAGGCCGCGGCGGACGGCGAGACGAACCCCGACTCCTGGTCGGCCGTCGGCTGGGACAACAGCACCAACAGCGCCAACTACACCTACGCCTACGCGATCTGCAGCGGAAGCGGCATCAACGTCAGCGGCGCCACGGTGAAGGTCCGCCACACCGAGGTGAGCGGCCCGACCTCCGGCAGCACCGGCCAGACGGCGACCGTGGGCTGCGGCCAGAACGACGGGACGCTGGTCAGCGGCGGCGCGGCGATCAGCGGGGGCAGCGTGACCACCACGAACTTCACCGGTCCGGGCTCGGGCGGCGACCACCTCAACGGCAGCTTCCCCAGCACCTCCGGCGGCGCCGCGGTCAGCGACGGGACCACCACGGCGGCGTACTGGACGGCCTCCGCCCACACCGGAGGACAGTCCTCGCCCGGCACCTACACCGACGCCTGGGCGCTGTGCGCGGACGATGGCGTTTGAGTCGGCGGCCCGGGACAACCGTCCACGCACGAGGGAACAAGAGAGAGAATCCCATGAGCACGAAACTCCGGCGGAGCTCCGCCACGGCCAAGGCACTGCTCCTGGCCGGCCTGCTGACCGCCGCGGTGCCGGGAGCCGCGTACGCCAAGACCGCCGACGTCACCGTCGTCACCCCCGGGGCCACCATGGGTCCCGCGACCCCCTTCACCGGGGTCACCTCGCACGCCGACTGCCCCGACGGCCTCATCTCCGGCGGCGGCGCCGACCAGGCCATCGGCAACGACGAGATGTCCAACGGCAACCACGTGATGGGCATGGTGCCCAGCGCCGACGGCACCACCGAGTACATCGACACCCCCGGGGTCGTTGGCACCGACCCCACGCACTGGATGGCGTTCGGCGGAAGCGGCAGCCGCAGCAGCGAATACTTCTCCACCACCCCGTACGCGATCTGCCTGCAGTCCAACCTGATCAGGCACACCCAGGTCGTCATGAACAAGGCCCCCGGCCCCTCCGTCGGGCTGTCGGCCCGCATCGTGACGGCGACCTGCCCGGCCAACACTGTCCTGATCGGCGGCGGAGCCCGCACCACCCCGGCCAGCGTCGGCAGCCTCAAGCCGGTCGCCGGCTTCCCCACCTTCAACGACGCCGAGCACCACTTCGGCAAGATCGCCGCAGGCGAGGGCGAGACCAACCCCGACTCCTGGACGGCCGTCGGCGGGATCGGCGGCGGACGCGACCAGAACAACATGACCTACGCCTACGCGATCTGCAGCACGGACGACATCAGCCTCAAGCACGTCTCGACAACGGTCCGCTTCCGTGAGGTGAGCGGCCCGAACACGGGCTCCACGGGACAGACCGCGACGGTCGGCTGCTCCCGCGAGGACGGGCAGTTGGTCAGCGGAGGCGCCGCCATCAGCGGAGGCAACGTGACCACGACCGACTTCACCAAGGCGACCTCGGGCGGGCCCCACCTCAACGGCAGCTTCCCCAGCGACGCCGCCGGCACCCCCTTCGGCGACGGGAGCTCCAACCCGGCGTACTGGACGGCAGCCACCCACAGCGGGGGCTCTCCCTCCCCGGGCAGCTATTCCGACGTCTGGGCGCTGTGCCTGGACGTGCGACACGGGCACAAGCGGTAGCTCCCCGCGATACCGGCCCCCGAGCGGACCCTCCTGCTCCCCTCGGGGGTACCACCAGGCCCCCGGCCATCGACGGGTGCGCACCTCTGGTGCGGTCGGGGCGTACCGGCCGACACGGAGGGGTGGATGGTGCGGGCACCATCGTCCGCGGTGCCGCCGGGCGGGGCGCGCAGTGTCACGCCGAACTGCCCGATCGGGGCCGAATCCTGCAATCACATGCCCCCTTGGCCGCTACCTGGACCAACTCCCGAATGTGTGTCAGGTCACATGGATTCGGGACGCGGGCGGCACCGAGGCGCTGAACTCCGGCCCCGCGGGTGCGTCCTGCCGGGCTGGCCGGTGCGTGCACCTGACGCGGCCGGTGTGCATCCACGCGCGGCCCTCGCCGCGCCCGATTGGTCCAACGCCCTTGTTAGGACCTCTAAGCCCCCGTTCGTGATTCCCGGGCCGCAGCGAAATCGGCCGGGCGGCTGGTACGAAGCTGCCTGGGACGGCACCAGCTCCGGCTGCTCCCAGTTCCAGCCCAAGCCGACATCGCAGAGCGACCCCCTCTGCCCCCGCCGCACTGTCGCCGACGTCGCCGCGGTCGCCAGCCCGGGCACCGGCCTCGCCGTGTACGACACCTTCGGGGCCGGAGATCCCGGCTGGAAAGCGGTCGGCGGTACCAGCCCTCGCCACGCCGCTGATCGCTTCCATGTACGCCTTGGCCAGCAACCCGGGCCCGAACGACCGTCCCAACTCCTACCCCTACGCCAACCGCCGGGCCTTCTGGGACATCGACCTGGGCTCCACCGGCTCGTGCGGCGGCACCTACCTGTGCACCGCAGTACTCGGCTACGACGGCCCCACCGGCATCGGCACCCCACGCGGAATCCGCGGCCTGCGGCGCTGACCACAAGCCGAACGGACGGGCCACACGGCGGTCGGCCAGGACAATACCTGGCCGACCGCCGACGTATACCTCGCCCCGGCTCATCAGTGCCGGTGGAACGACCCGCGGAAGGTGTAAGGCGCCCGAGCGCCACGCCCCGGCCGGCCGCCACCCCGCCCCCGGCCAACAGGCTCAGCAGCAGGCCCGCGGTCCCAGACCCGGACCAGCCGGCCCACCAGCCGCCCGCCGCCCGCCGCCCGCCGCCCGCCGCCAACACCGTGCCTGCCAGCACACTGCCGCCGACACGGCGCTGCCTGCCCGTCATCACCACCACACCCCTCCTCCCTCGCCGGTCATGTTCCGGGCTCGGCGCCCGCCTCGCGGGCGGCATGCCGCTGTCGGGCCGCGCGTTGGCCCACGCCGACCGCGAGGACCACACCGCCTGGGGGACTGTCACCATCCTGCTGGCCGGCCGGCGCGACCAGGCGACCTGGACGGCTGCCGCGGCGCTGCGCACGCAGCCGGACCCGTCCCGTCGATTGTTCTGTGCCGAGGTGCTACGGCTGACTCATCTCTCGATGACAGCGACGAGGACGCGTTCGCCGGTCCTGTCCTGGACATGTTCAGCGATTGGTCGGCCGAGGAGACCGACCTCGCCGTGCTCACCGAGGTGTTGGTCGCTCTGGGAGAACACGTCGACCCGCGCGCGGAGGCGGCCCTTCTGCCCTACGCCGGCCATCCCGATGCCCGAGTACGGCGTGCGGTGGCGCAGGGGCTCATCGGTTGGTCCTCGCCGCCGGCCGTTTCCAGCGAGGCCCGCACGGCGTTGCTGCAGCTGATGACCGATCCGGACGCAGTGGTATGGAAGACCGCCTGCCGCACGCGTGGCGAGGGCAGGGTCAACGATCCCGTCCTCATGCACGCCCTGGCTGCTGTGCTGGACGACACGGACCGCCGGGTACGGGTCGTCGCCGTGTACGGACTCGCCCTCCACCACGACGAGCGGTGTGTGGAAGCGGCCCGCCGCCTCGGTCCGCCACAGCCGTGGCGTTACGAGCGGCGTCGCGACGGCCGCTGACGTTACCGCCAGGGCCTGTCATCAAACGTTCATGAGTCAGGAATATCGCACGGTTCGAATGACGCTCCCCGCCGGCTGAGCAGGTTCCGTGGTCGGCGGCACGGCGGGAGGCCTACGCGAACGACCAGAACAGTCCGGAAACCCTGATCGCGGTCTCTGCGGCCTCCAACAGGAGCAAGAGCTATCGGACCACGGTCTGATGCCGAAGGCGCGGGAACCGGGAGGGTCGGACTGGGGGCTGATACGAGAAGCGGACCGTGCTCCGACGCGAACGGGCTCGTCCGGGCGGGATCGTTCAAGGCATGACGACAACACGGAGCACACCCCTCGTACACGACGCCGCCACCCCGGCGAAGGCCCGACTGCTGCCGGTGGCATGGGGCGGCGATGCGCCCTTCCCCGGGCGCTGGGTGGGCGGGGTCTCGCTGGTGGCAGCCCCTGTGCTGCTGACGGCCGGAGTGCTGCTGCGGATGCCCTTTCACTTCTTCTTCCCGGAGCAGCTCGCCGCCCGCCTCGAGCACCCCGGCCTGATCGCGGCCTCCTACGGCGCCTTCGCGGCCGGGACCGTCCTGCTATGGCCTGCCCTCGCCGTTCTGGCGGCGCGGATCGGCCGCCGCAGCCCCGGACTGGCCCTGTGGGGCGGGGTCCTGGCCGTCCTCGGGCTGTTCGCCCGGACGTTCCACGCCGGTGTGGACCACCTCGCCTTCCAGCTCGCCGAGCGGCAGGGCGCGCAGGCCGCGGCCCGGTTCGTCGGCGAGACGTACGGGGCCTTCCACATCTTCAGCGCCCTCAACCTCGCGATCATGGGCGGCTGGCTGCTCCTGGCCGTCGGTGCTTGGCGGGCGCGGGTGCTGGGCCCGGTCCGAGCGCTCGCCTTGGCGCTGACCGCCGCGCTGCCGCTCGGCGTACTCAAGGGCACCACCCCACTGTCCGTCGTGGCCGTCGCGGGCCTCTGCCTCGCCCTCGTCCCGCTGGGCATCACCGTGCTGCGCGACGGCCCGGCACCCGGCCGCGGCACGGTCCTGCGCTGGAGTGTGGTGGTCACCGTCACGCTGATCCTCATGGCCCTGATCGGGCAAGCCGGTTGACGATGTACGGTCGCACCATGCGTCTTCCCCGGCGGCCACACGACGGTCATCTCCTCGCGCTCGACCTGACCGCCGCACTGCTGATCGCCTTCGCCTACGCCGGCTTCGCCCGGATGTCGGGCAGCGGGACCCAGCCCGCCTACACCGGACCGGTGTGGGTGGGCGTTCTCGTGGCCGCGGCGGTCGGCCTCCCGGTCGCGGTCCGCCGGCTGCGGCCCATACCGGCAGCGGTGACGGCCCTCGCCGGAGCTGTCGTCGCCACCCTCCTGGACATCACGCGTGAGCCGTGGACCGGGCTCGGCCTCACCCTCTACGCGGTCGCCCTCATCACGCCCCCGCGGCGCTCGGTACCGGTGCTCGCCGCCGTCCTCGCCTCCTCGGCAGCCGCCGTCCTCATCGCCGAGGCCGTGGTCACCCCGGCCGAGACCTGGAGCGGTGCGGTCGGCGTCGCCGCCATCGTCTGGCTGGTCCTCGGCGGCGGCTGGGCGGCGGGCTTCGCGGTCCGCGCCCACCGGGCCCGGGAAGCAGACCGCGCGACACGGCGCACCGAACATGCCATTTCCGAGGAACGACTGCGCATCGCACGGGAATTGCACGACATCGTGTCGCACAGCCTCAGCCTGATCGCGGTGAAGGCAGGCGTCGCCGGGCACGTGGCCCAACGCCGCCCCGAGGAGGCCGTGGACGCGCTGCGCCTCATCGAACAGACCAGCCGGGCCGCCATGACCGAGATGCGCCGCACCCTGGGCGTGCTGCGCACCGACACGGCCGCCGCCCCACTGGGCCCGGCGCCCGGCATCGACGCCCTCGACCAACTGGCTGAACAGGCACGGCAGGCCGGCGTGGAAGTCGACTTGAGGGTCCGGGTCCCGGACGGCGCTCTGCCCGCCGGAATCGCCCTGGCCGTGCACCGGATCGTCCAGGAGTCCCTCACCAACGCTGTGAAGCACGCGGCCCCCGCACGCTGCCGGGTGACGATCGAGGGCGACTTGCGCGAGGTGCGAATCGATGTCACGGACAACGGCACACGGGGCGCCGACCACGAACGGCCGGACGGCCACGGCCTGGCCGGCATGCGGGAACGGGCGATGATGTACGGCGGGACGTTCAGCGCGGGCCCGCGCCCCGAGGGAGGCTTCGCGGTCTCCGCCCGACTGCCGCAGGACGGAGTGAGGAAGACCCCATGACAGACGCGACCCGGGTACTGGTCGTCGACGACCAGGTGTTGCTGCGCGGCTCCTTCCGGATCCTCGTCGAGAACGAACCCGGCCTCACCGCCGTCGCAGAGGCCGGTGACGGGGCAGAGGCCGTCGAGCTGGCCCGCCTGCACCGGCCGGACGTGGTGCTGATGGACGTCCGGATGCCAGTGATGGACGGGATCGAGGCGACCCGGCAGATCTGCGGGTCCCCGCAGACCGCAGGCGTTCGGGTGCTGATCCTGACCACCTTCGACCTCGACGAGTACGTCTACGCGGCGCTGCGGGCCGGCGCTGCGGGCTTCCTCCTCAAAGACACCCCGCCCGCGGAGGTGCTGGCCGCCATCCGGGTCGTCACCAGGGGCGACTCCCTGCTGGCTCCGTCCGTGACCCGTCGCCTCATCGAGGCGTTCACCCGCCGCCCGGATCCGGCCGCGGGGCACAGACCGTCACCCACGCTGGCGGGGGTGACGGAGCGGGAGCGCGAGGTCCTGGAGCTGATCGCGCGGGGACTGTCGAACGACGAGATCACGGCGCGGCTGCACCTGAGCATGGGCACCGTGAAGACCCACATCGGCCGGCTCCTGGCAAAACTGGCCGCCCGCGACCGCGCCCAACTGGTGATCGCGGCGTACGAGTCGGGAGTGGTGTCGGCCTCCGACGGCGGCCTGGGCGGAACGGCCTGAAGCAGCCGCCCCTACGGCCGGCCCGCCACCTCGTCGAAGAACGACAAGCCCGCCATCGCCTTCCAAGCCGCACTCCATCTCGCTGCCATCACGATATGGACGCGTGACCAGGCACATGGGAGTCGAATCGTCAGCCCGACCTGTGGATGACCAGCCGGTTCTGCTCTCCGTCGAAGACCTCTGCCAAGGCAACGCCGACCTGGTTGCCTTCATTGAAGAGTCCCTGCTGGTCAACGTGCACGACGAGAAGATCGTGGCTGTCGATCACCTCCGAGATGCCGCGGCTGTGAATCGTGTCGGACCAGGCATCCAGATTCCGGCCGTGCCATTCAGGCAGCCCGCACGGCTCAGCCACGACCCTGAAGAAGTCCCTGAGCGTCTCGATCCGCCGACCCCGCAGGTCAACCATCAACTCCTTGTCAGCCATCGCAGCAGGGTAACCGGCGGGAGCGATCAGTCGTCCGACCAAAGAGTTTGGACGTTCGCGTAATTCGGCTCTGTCGGGGATCTTGTGATGTCACAGGGTCCTGCGGCGGGGAGTACGTGTTGGCCTAGGAGGTCGATGTTTGGCTCCCAGGATCGCGTCCTGGAGGCCAGGCCGAAGGGGATGTCGGTGCGGGATGAGAGCGTTTCCCGTATGGCCGACACAGACGAAGCAGAAACCGACGTTGAGCATGCCGTCATTGCTCACTACCGACTAGCGGACGCCGGCCTTGGCGATCCAAGCCGACGGGAGGCCGTCCGCCAGGCTCAGTCCCTACTGACCGAGGCGATCGAGCAAGCTGACGTCGGCGAGTTCGACGGAAACGAGTACGGAGGTGGCGAGGTGGTCCTCTACGCCTACGGACCGGACGCCGACGCACTCTTCGCTGTCATGGCACCCATCCTGAACGACCTGCCGTTCCGACCAGCGCATGTCGTCCTGCGCTACGGCTCCGTCGATGACCCATCGGCTGCGGAGCGTCGCGTTGACCTCTGACGAGACGAGTCACCAGCTCCCAGCCAGACGGCCCCTGGGGCAAATCGGACGCTGCCTGGAATCGTGTGCTGCCGCCGGGCTATGGGCCGAGGAGTACCCGTTGGCGTAGGAGGTCGAGGTTGGCTCGGCCGTAGCCCATGCGCTTTAGCAGCTTGACCCGGGTGACTGTTGCCGCATCTGTCCGGTGTTGTCGTCGACCTGCGCCGCGCCGCCCGCACCCACACACCGGCCCCTGCAGAACGGAACGCAGCATGAGCGAGCAGGCGGCTGCGGGCGATCTACGACCGAGGATGCTGCCCCGTCAGAGGCACTGCATACCCAGACGTTGGGTTTGACGTAGACAGCGTAGTCATGGACCGTCGCGGCTGAGACCAGGACACCCCTCTGGTCACACATGGCTGACCGACATCACACATCCAACTTCGGTAGCTGGCTGCATCCCGATCCCCTGCGTCCCCGAGTGCGCCATCCAGGAGGGTTGCGCACATCGGTCAGCCCGCAGCGCGCATCGGCGTCGAGGAAATCGGAGCACGTCAGCCGTCCGGACGTAACGTCGGACCCTGGCATGGTGCTTACGGTGTGTGATGCTCGAATCTCCGAGACGTGCTGCGAATGGAGAGGCTAAGCATATGAAAAAGACCAAGGGTGACGCCGTGGTCCTCGCGGACGCCGAGGGTTACTACTACGTCCTGCCCAGGGAGGTGATCGACGTGTCGCGGATCGAGGAGGCGGCACAGGACCGCGTCGACGAACTGCTGGCCTCGGGCGGATCCGACCATTTCTCCTACCGTGGGGCGATCACGCTGCCCTCCGACAGCGAGTGGACGCACTTCACCCCGAACGTGGCATGGCCGAACAGCGCCGCGACGTCCGGCGGGCAGCACCCCAACCAGATGGTGATGATGGACAAGCCGGTCATCCGCGCCGCAGGAGCCAAGTAGACATGCTCCTCGGATCGGCCGCAGCCGGCGCACGCGGACGGAACCCGTCGGTCCCCGACGAGTTCGTCGGTCTGCCGGCTGTGGCCGGCATCCACCGGGAATCCCTCGCCCGGCAGGGATTCGCGGCGTTCGGCGAACTCTGGAACGACGCGACCGCCGAGGCGATCGCCAAGGAAGCGGCCGCGTTGTTCCCGACCGCCGAAGCGACCGCGCGCCGGTCCGGCGGGCTGATCCAGGCGACCGCGTCCGACGGCCCGCTGCTGACGCAACTGCACTTCGCCTTGGTGCCCTTGGCGAGAGCCCTCACCAGTCGCCTGCTCGTTCCGTCGTACGGCTGGTACAACTTCTACCCGAGCGACGACGCGATCTGGCTGCACGTCGACGTCGAGAAGTCCGACCTGGCGATCCTGGCCACCGCGCTCGGCGACGTCGGTCCACTGCATGTCCACCCCGAACTGGCCGGTCGGAACCAGGCGGAACTGGACCGGCTACAGACCGGTCCCTCCTGGGACGCCGACAGCGGATGCCGCATCGCCTACCCCCGGCACGGCGTCCTCGCCCTGCGCGGGCGGTCCGTGCCCCACCATCGGCCAGGGCGCCCGCTGCCGACCCTGGGTGCGGTCGCAGCCCTGCACTTCACGTCGCTGCTGTAGCCACACCCGAGAGGACGGCTGATGCCCCAGCTCGTATCCGAGATCGCCCCGCTCGATGCCTCGGACCTCCTGCCCTTCGTACCGACAGCGGCCGATCTCCGGTCCTTCCGGACACTCGGCTACGCGCACCTCGACGGCTTGTGGGAAACGGGTTTCCACGACAGGCTCGCCGACGAAGCACGCGAACGTCACGCGCATGCCCGGGTCCCGGACGCGGGCCCCCGCACCCCCGTGGAAGAGCGCAGACGAGTCCGCAAGCCGACCCCGGCCGCCACGGGGCAGCTCCTGTCCCGGCTCCACGTCTCGATGACCGGCGTCGCCCGTGCCCTGTCCGGCCGCCTCCTCGTCCCCACGTTCTCGTCCTACGGCTACTACGAGGACGACGACGATGTGTTGCTCCACCTGGACACGGACGACTGTGACGTCACCCTGCTGACCACGGCGTTGGGCCGGGTCGGGCCCCTGCACTTGCGGCCCGAACTGCGCGGCCGCGCCATGGCCGAACTGGGGCGGCTCGAGGACGACGTGACGTGGAACCGGCACGGCGGGATCACCGTCGACTACCCATGCCTCGGGCTCACGGCCCTGGCCGGCAACACGGTGCCGCACAATCGGCCGGGCCGGCCCACGGCCGCGGTGAGCGCCGTCGCCGCACTCTGCTACCGCGCGCTCTTCTGACATGCGGGACGTGTCCGAAGCCAGTACGAGCGGGCCGTGATGACCAAGGCGACGCCGTAGACGGCGAAGGCGGCCATGCCGGTCCAACCGACCAGCAACGCGTCGCCCGGGGAGTGGAAGTCGCCGCGCCGCATCGTCGTCACTCCGGACGTGGCCTGGGCCAGGTAGCCGATTCCGACGACGCCGTACGGGGCGAGCGTGGCGGCGCCGAGCAGGGCCGGGGCGAGCGGGAGCCGGCGCGGCACCTGTCGGCCGCGTAGGAACAGCGTCCAGCGGGGGGAGGCCTGCCCCCACGGGCATACGAGGCCCCACAGCAGGAATACACCGAGCGCGGCCAGGAGTGCGGTGGGATCCAAGCCCCAGGGCTCCACGGTGAGGAAGTCCGCGCCCTTCATCAGCTCGGCCAGAACGTCCTCACTCAGCACGCCGCGCAGCTGGTCGGCCGACCAGCCCGGCGCCATCTCCTCGGCGTCCTCGCCGAGCTCCGCCTCCTTGCCCGTCAGCCGGTTCTGGGTGGCGTCCTGGATCAAGCCGTAGCGGAATAGGCCCACCTGCCGGGGCCCGCTCCGCCCGGCGACGGTCCTCGTCCTCACTCAGTGACATGGGCAACCCACCTCAGTCTCGAACAGAGCCCGCCCCTTCGCAGGCGGACATGATCAAGACTCCCGACACCTCCTCATCCGCCCAAGGCGGCCCGTGTTGATCAAATAGCGATAGACGGCGAAATCAGCACCCTCCGCGGCCCACGATGTGCTCAGCTCCGAGCACGGACGAAGCACCGCCAGCCTGCCCAAACGCCAAAGGATCACGTTGCTCAAGTCGTCATTGGCCTTGGACGTCGGAGGTCAGTGAAGGCTCGTGATCCGTGCTCTGGCACGCTGTCCCGGTGGACGATCTCATCGGCACTCAAGTACCTCGTCAGCGACTGACTGATCCGGCCTCCGCGGTCGCCGCCCTGGAACAGGCCGTCCCCGGCCTCGCCCTCCTCCGACGCACGGCTCCAGCCGGCATCGACTGGGCACTGGTCGAGGAATGCCTGAACACGAAGCTGCCCTCCGACTACAAGCTGCTTGCCAACAGCTACCCCGAGGAGTCCGCCGCCGACACCGCTGACGAGCTTGTTGCCCGCGGCCGGCGGCTGGGCCGACGCGCCGAGGACGCTGTTGAGCACGCTGGCCGTGTCGGCCTACTTGTCGGTCAGCGCGTGGCGGGCCATGGCGATGAACCCGTCGTGGGCGCCCGGCGGGTAGAACTTCTATTGACATCCTCCCCGGCCTAACTGATCGTTTCAGATTGAGGTTCTGAGTCGTCTCAGGCAGATGATGCTGCAGGCGAGTTGGAGCAGTCCTCGGTGGAGGTCGGCGCCCGGTCGGCGAACAGCCTGCTTGGCCGTGTGCGCGGGCGTCCACGCAGGCCCCGGATCGGTGGGGATCGCGTCCAGGAGCGGCAGGAGCTGTGTGACGTCGTGGCGGTTGCCGCCGGTCAGCTTGACGGCGAGTGGGGTGCCGTGCCGATCGCCGATCAGGTGGTGCTTGCTGCCCGGCCGACCCCGGTCGACCGGCGAAGGCCCGGTGTGAGCCCCCCCCTTTGAGCGCCCTGACGTGCGAGCCGTCGATCGCCGAGTCGTCCATCTCCAGGAGACCCGCCGCTCGCAGCTCGGCGAGAAGGGCCTCGTGCAAGCGGGGCAAGACGCCGACCTCAGTCCAGTCCCGGAGCCGACGCCAGGCTGTCACCCCTGAACAGCCAACGACCTGGATGGGCACATCGCGCCTGGCCACTCCTTGCGCAGCACGTAGGCGATGCCGGCCAGTGCGACGCGGTCCGATACCGGCAGTCGTCCGGGGTGGCGATGGCGTCGAGCAGGCCGGGTTGAGAGAAGTGGGGCTATACGCTCCCAGAGATCTTCGGGAACCAGGTCGGTAGACACGTTGGAGAGTCTGCCCGACGTCTTGTCAGGTATTGGCCGAGATACGAGTGTTGATGCGACCGGCGGCAGCGGGCGGTCTGGTTCAGCGCCAGCCACCGTGGCGAGGCTCCACGTGCTCGCCGAACGGTGGGTCGAACGCCTGCCCGTCGTCGTCGGTCACGACGTAGTCCGGTTCGGTCTTGATAATCTCCAGCGCGTCCGCCAGGTCATCGGCGAGCAGCCCGCCTTCCCCTTCGGAACTCGCGAACACCACAGGCCGGCGACCGTTCTGCTCGGCACACAGTAATTACGCCCCACCGGCAGACTCCCCGGCGATCACCTCCAGCGGCGCACCCGAGGCAAGCCTCAAGCCATCGCCATAGTGCTTTCGGTGGATGTCGAAGCCGAACGAGGACCGCAGCAGCAGATCAATCTCCGGGGTGGTCTGGATCAGGTCCAGCAGATGATCACTTGAGGTCATGGCAGGGACGATAGCGAGTGCCGCTGACGTGTCAGAGCCGGGGCGAACAGCTCGCCCGTGTCCGGCGGTGGCGCGACCCTTGGATGGCGCATGCCACATCCGCTGCGGAGGTCAGGCCACGCCTGCAACAAAGCAAGGCGGCCAACGTGCAGGATGACGACGGCCAGCGGATTACGGGTGACCGCATACAGCACGCGGTACCGGCCGAAGGGGCTGCGGCACAGCCCCGCCCCGTGCACGGCAGCGGCCCGCGGACGGGGCTCGGCGGACAGAAGATCGACAGCCCACAAGCGGCCATCGCGGTCCGGCGGGATCGTCCGCGAGCCCTGTACACGGCGGCCTCGTCCCGCACCATGCCGTGGGCCATCGGACCATCCTGCCTCGCAGGTGCTTGGGCTGGGCCCAAGGGGGACGTGACGCTGGCATCCCGCCCGCTCCTCGATCAACGTGGAAAGGCCGTAGGCCGTCAGCCGAGGGGCGGCGTCACGCTCGGTAGCCTGGCGTGCCGGCTCTCTTTTCCTCGGCGGCCGGCGATCAAGGCACCGATCCCTTCCCGCGCCGGTGCTCAGCTGATCGAGGGCGCCTGGCGCGACGCGGCTGCTCGCTCCCGTGGCCACGGCGACGGTAGTGACTCACGATGCGGGGTAGACGACCGGTGTGAGCGTGCAGGGCCGGCGCGAGAAGGACCGGCAGAAGGCGTTGCTCGCGGGCTTGAGCGTCGACGCGAGCCGGCCGGAGCAGCCCGTGCTGCTGGACGGGGCCGGTAGGCCGATTCGTACGTGGCGGGAGAACTATCCCTACGACCGAAAGTTGAGGCGGGGCGAATACGAGCGGACGAAGCGGATCCTGCAGATCGAGCTGCTGAAGCTGCAGCGGTGGGTCAGGGACACGGAAGCGCGTGTGGTGGTGATCTGCGAGGGCCGGGACGCGGCGGGCAAGGGCGGCACCATCCAGCGTTTCACCGAACGTCTCAACCCCCGCGGCGCTCGCATCGTGGCCTTGGACAAGCCGAGCGAGCGAGAGGCTGGTCAGTGGTACTTCCAGCGCTACATCGCCCATCTTCCCGGACCGGGGGAGATCGTGTTCTTCGACCGCTCCTGGTACAACCGGGCGGGCGTGGAGAAGGTCATGGGCTTCTGTACGGCCCTGCAGTACGAGCAGTTCCTCACCCAGTGTCCGACCTTTGAGGCCATGCTCGTCGACGACGGCATCGTGCTGGTCAAGTTCTGGTTCTCGGTCTCGCGTTCCGAGCAGCGCACCCGCTTCGCCATCCGCCAGGTCGACCCGGTCCGCCAGTGGAAGCTCTCTCCCACGGACCTGGCCTCCTTGGACCGGTGGGATGCCTACACCACTGCCAAGGTGGAGATGTTCCGTGCCACCGACACCGTCCATGCGCCTTGGACCGTGGTGAAGAGCAACGACAAGCGCCGCGCCCGTCTGGAGGCGATGCGCAGCCTGCTGTGGCGCATCGACTACGCCAGCAAGGACGAGGCGGCGGTCGGCCGCCCGGATCCCTTGATCGTGGGGGCCGCGGACACCCTCCTGGAAGCCGGGGAGGACCCCGCCGCCCTTTCCCCCACGCCCCTGGCAGACCTGACCGGCGGCCCCGGCCACCACCCACCCCCGCACCCCGGCAATCCGCCGGACGTCACTCCCCCCACCGAGCCGACGGGCCCGGGAAGCACCACTCCGGACCCACCAGCCTGCTGAGCCGCACACTGTGGGACGCCGCCACATCCCACCGCGCCACCGGAGGCGAGACGGCCCGCGCAGCCCTATCCCGGCGACGGCTGTGACCGACGCCCAGGCGGTCTGCCGACAGCCGCTGCCCCAGCGACATTCTGCGACCGGCTGACCGGGCGCAGCTGTCGAAGGCACCGACACACGATCTTGCTTCTCGTAAACAAGGCCAGCCCATCCCGAGCCTGCTGCTCACCTCCTGCCGTGGGGGGCACGGCGTGATCAACCATGTCCCCTACGGGCCCTGGCCGAGGTTCAGACCAGGCGGACAAGAACGGCTCCGTCTTTCCGCCTGTGGGGGCCGGCCGCCGTCGTGCGGTCAGTTCTGGCTGACGTCCCGGGTGACGCGGACGGTGACGAATTCCGACGGCCGGATGAGCGCCGCACCGATCTCGCAGGTCAGCTTGCCCTGCAAGAGTTCGTCGGGCGGGTTGTCGGTCTCGCCGCAGATCACGCAGAACGCCTGTTCAGGGCTCGCGCCCGCCAGCGCGCCCCTTGCGCCACAAGCTCATCAGGAAGTTGGCAACCATGACTGCCACGGATTCCTGGAGCCGGTCATTGTTGAGCTCGAACGCCACCCAAGCCGTGGACCGACGAATGGACTGCTCGATGAAGATCGCCAGCGGCGGACGTTCAGGTAGGAGTTTTCAGCGCCCGATTCATCGGCGGCGGCGAGGGTCCGTGCCCCCCCATACCAACAGCCCGCGGTCGGGGAACGAGCGCAGGCAATTGACGCCCTCACCGTCAAGCTCCGCCCACTCGCCATCGGTGAGGTCCCGAGTCAGCCCGGCCACGGCCACGCAGTTCTTCGTCGGCGGGCGCCTTGTGCACGCCACGGGCCGCGTCCATTCGGGCCCAGACGCCCGCGACGTGTCCGGTCGGCAGCACCTTGACCCGGCGCGGCGGCTATGTACAAGTCGTCCAGCCTGAACAGCCCGCAGCCGACCGCCTTGGCCTGGCGCATAGCCGCTGCCTCGTGGTCGTCCCCGTCGTCCTCCCAACCCGCCCGGGTCACCCGGAAGAGCGCCGGGGAGTCGCTCGCCCAGCGTCCGCGCCAGCAACTCCGGATCCGCCGAGGCAAGGCAACCGGAGCGAACTTCTCTTCCAGACAGGCAACCACCTCGGGCGTTGTCTGACAGGTACGTCTCTCGGTCCACCTGGCCATGGCGGCTTCGCTCAGGACGGTCTCCACACAGGCCAGCGATAGGCGGTCGAGGAAGTGGAGTCGGCTGGAATCCGGCAGGCGATCAGCGAGCAGAGCGACCGGCGGGTCCTCAGAAGAAGGGTCGGCCAAAGCCACATCCCACCCGGCGCAGCCCTGGTTCTCGCTGCGGAACACCCGCAGTTCGCCGGAAGGGTCAGACAGCAACTCGTCCGGTTCCAACAACGGATCCTGCTGGGCAACCAGGTCACGCCGTCGACCGAAAACGCGTAGCCTCCCTGAGAGCCACTGGGAGGCGGATCCCGAGACGAGCCTCAGCCCGCTGCACATATCAGCCGATACGAACCCATCAGCCGGCGACAACGGGGTGGACAAGGCAGCAGCAAAGCCTTGGACGAATGCCCATGCATCCGCCCGCACGGGGCATCCACCAGCCAGTGCCTCAGCCACGTCGAACCTGTCAGCCATGCTGACCCTACGCGGCCGCCACCCCTGCGCCGGACGGCACGGTGACCATCACGAAATGTGGGCCACAGTCTCGAATCTCTGCAGGGGGCACTCTTGTTGGGACCAAACCTGCTCAGTTGTTCTCCCCATCCTTGCGTGATCTCCCTCGGCGTCCCGAGCTGTACGCATGTGGCCGAGCCACACCCCATGCGCCCGGTATCCGCTGCAGCGGACCGTCCTGTTACCTTCGCCCGTCGGCATGCGTCATGGGTGTGACGACCGGATACGAACGGTCATCGCCCCACGAGTGAATCGAGAACAGGATGCTGACCAACATCATGTACGTGACGATCTACGTCACCGATCAGGACCGCGCGCTGGAGTTCTACACCGAGGGACTCGGTCTGGAGAAGCGGCTCGACTTCCCAGGACCCGACGGACGTTTCCTCACCGTCGGCGTTCCCGACGCCCCGGTGCAGATCATCCTGTGGTCGCATGCGGCGGCCGCGGGACAGCCGGGCGGCGCGGGCGTGCCCGGTCCGCTGATCCTTGAATCCAAGGACTTGCGAAAGGATTTCGAGGTCATGCGCCGGCGCGGCGTCACCTTCGAAGAGTCCGAACCCGTGGACTATCCGTTCGGGGTCCGCGTCGAGGCGGTGGACCCGGATGGCAACCGGATCTCGCTCCGTCAGCAGCGCAAGCCGTGACCGCCCAGCCGTCCGGCCTCGTGGCCGAGGCGTTCGAAGCCCAGCGCGATCGGCTGCGCGCCGTCGCGTACCGCGTGCTGGGCTCACACGCCGACGCCGAGGACGCGGTCCAGGAAGCCTGGATGCGCCTCGCCCGCCAGGACGCGGCGACCATCGACAACCTGGCCGGCTGGCTGACCACCGTCGTCGGCCGAATCAGCCTGGACCTCCTGCGATCCCGCCGAGCCCACCCCGAAACCGCCTACGAGCAAGAGTTCGCGAACCTCGTGGTGACCCCCGCCGACGCCCCCGCGCCCGACGAGCTGGTTGCGCTGGCCGATTCGGTCGGCCTGGCCCTGCTCGTCGTGCTCGACTCGCTCACCCCGAGCGAACGCCTGGCGTTCGTCCTGCACGACATGTTTGCGGTCCCCTTCCGGGAAATCGGCCAGATCCTGGGCAAATCCGCCGCCGCCACCAAGATGGTCGCCAGCCGTGCCCGCCGCAAGGTCCAAGCCCCGGACGGCACCACGGGCCCCGGCCGCGAGCACCGAGAGGTCGTCCAGGCATTCGGCGCCGCCGCCCTCAGCGGCGACTTCGAAGCGCTCCTGCGTGTCCTCGACCCGAACGTGAAGCTGACCGTCGACACCGCCGACGGCGTGGTCGTCACCCTCGGCGCCACCAAAGTCGCCGCCGGCGCCCGCATGTTCTCCGGCGAGGTCGCCCGCCAACGACCCGTGCTGCTCAACGGAATCCCCGGCCACATGTCCTGGAGCCCCGACGGAACACCTCTCTCCGTCATCGCCTTCACCGTCAGCGAAGGGCGGATCACCGGCATCCACATCGTCGTGGACCCGGCCAAACTCGCCTCGATCCATCTGACCGCCCCGGACTGAGCCGGTGCCGGCAGGCTCGCCCAGTCAGCGGGCCAACACGTCGTTTCCTGTGGCTGAAGCCCGTGCTGGTGACCAGCTCAGATGGGTGTCAGTGCGATGTGAGAGCCTCCGGCGAGTTACGACCTGGCTGTATGGGAAGGCGATCGGCCGGCGGATGACGAGACCGCCGGCCGGGTCTTCAACAACCTGCGCGATCGCTACATCGACAGCGAGGTCGAGGCATCCGAACGCATGGCGACCTACGTCGCCGTGCTTCTTGAGCGGTCGCGCGACCGAATCCTGATCCCCAATCACGTCGCCGGGCTTGGGCCGCGTTACAGGTGGCCAGGGTCCGCTGGCGCGGACACACCTCAGATGGGTTGATGACCGAACCAAGCACGGCTCTCCGGGCTGGTTGGGGCGGACGATTGCCGGGATGGCCGGCACGAGCCAGATCAGTCCCAGAACGGCCACAGCCGAATCTGCTACCGGCCGGCTGTCGACCCGACGGCCATGCACCCCCAGCAGGTGGAGGCGATCGTCAGCAGCATGGTGCGGGCCGCCCGCTGGATCGCCGGCGACGACTGGGCGCCCCTGGCCCTGCACGCGGAGGCCACGTCGTGGCGTGCGCGCCTCGACACCGCCCGCGCCAGCCGGGCCAGGCGTCTGCTGGAGACCACGGGCCTGCCTCTGGACCGGGATCGCCCCCCTCGTCGGCTTGAGCGGCGCGACTTCCCTGGTCCGCGCCTTCGCCCAGCGGGAGGGCATGCCCCCCGGGGCGTACCGCAGCCGGCACCCGGCCCGCATCCCCGGACGACGTCCGGGCGGGCAGCGGGTGAGGAACGTCATCGCGGGCACGGCCCCGGGCGGCCGCCGACGTTGCCAGGTTGCCCGGTGACCGGATCCAAGGCGCCGGAGGACACCCCGGTAGCGTCCTTGACGCGCAAGAAGGTGCCCGGCACCACAAACCCGGGGCAGCTGGTCGCGGCCGGTTTCGCCGCCGGCTCCCCCTCCGAGTTTCGGGCGGATGCCGCCGACGCTGCACGAAACCTGCGAACTGCAGCTCGGCACCACCGACATGCCCGCAGGGCGTCCCGGAGTCCGTCAGCTCCTCGCGGTCACGCCCTTCCTCGTGGTCACGGCGTACTGATCTCCCTCCCCAACACCCCCGAGAGAACTGACCAACAGTGACAAATCGATTGCCCATGGGCCTCAGACCGTTTTAGGCCGAGGCAGCCGGTCATACGAGGCAGGAGGCAATCATGGCGAACACATCTGACAACGACACACAGAAGAAGGCGGGCGAAGGGAAGCCGCCGCGCCCGGCCGAGGTGATCCTTTCGGCGATGCAGCAGCTGTCCCAGCTGCTCGGCCTGCCGGCCGAGGCGGTGAGCTCGTGCGAGCGCGCCGACGACGGCACCTGGAAGCTCGCGGTCGAGATCGTCGAACTGCCCCGCGTCCCGGACACGATGACGCTGCTGGCGTCGTACGAGGTCGAGGTCGACGGCGACGGCGAACTCATCGGCTACCGGCGCACCCGCCGCTATGAACGGGGCCGTGCAGACCGCCGCTGAAGGCGGCTTCTCCGTCCCTGCCCCCAAGAGAAAGGGAAACGGAACAATGACTGTCGTTCCTGCCCAGCCCGCACCCACCGCTTCCGGCGGTGGCTCCAGCGGCCTGTACGACGTACTGGAACTCATCCTGGACCGCGGTCTGGTCATCGACGCGTTCGTACGGGTCTCGCTGGTAGGCATCGAGATCCTCAAGATCGACATCCGGGTCGTCGTGGCCAGCGTGGACACCTACTTGCGATTCGCGGAGGCGTGCAACCGCCTCGACCTGGAAGCCGGCCCGCGCAAGAGCCCCGGTCTGCCCGATCTCGTGGGCGAGATGACCGAATCCGGGGCGCGTGGCAAGACCAAGGGCGCCCTCAGCGGCGCCGCCCAGACCATCTCCGACGCTTTCACGCAGGCCCGCGAGGAGAGCTCGGAGGAGAAGGCCGAGAGCCGGCCGCGTCGGCGCACCGCTACCCGCCGGGAGGAAAAGGAATGAGCACCTACGTCTACGGCATCACCCGCGCCTCGCAGAAGCTGCCGGGCACCATGGACGGCATCGGCGAACCGCCGCTACCGGTCCGCACCGTACGGGCAGGGCAGCTGATGGCCCTGGTCAGCGACGCCCCCACGGAGCTGAAGGCGAAGCGTCGCGATCTCCTGGCCCACCAGCGTGTGGTGATCCAGGCTCAGGCGGGCGGTCCCGTCCTCCCGATGCGCTTCGGTGGCGTCTCCCCCGACGACGACACCGTGGGGGCGATCCTGAGCGAACACCACGACGCGTACATGGAACGCCTGGAGGCGTTGGCGGGCAGGGACGAGTTCAACGTCAAGGCCAACCACCAGCAGGACGCGGTCCTGTTCGCCGTGCTCGCCGACGACCCCCAGCTCCGCGCCCGGCACCAGGCCCTGCGTGCGGCGGGCGGCGGCGGCCACGACGAGAAGCTGCTGTTCGGCGAACTCGTCGCCCGCGCCGTCTCCGAGCGCGAGCGTGAAGACGCCGAACTGCTCGAGCAGACCCTCACCCCGTACGCCGAGGGGGTGCGCCGAGGCCCCGAGAGCGCGGGCTGGCTGGCCAACCTCTCGTTCCTGGTCGACCGCGACCGGCGCGAGGACTTCCTCGCCGCCGTCCGCACGCTGCACGAGCAGCACGAATACCTCCAGCTGCAGGCGACCGGACCGCTGCCGCCGTACAGCTTCGCCGACGCGGGCTGAGCGCCATGGGGCTGCTGAAGGAAGTACTGCTGCTGCCGGCCGCGCCGGTTCGAGGGACGGCTTGGGTCCTGCGCCAAGTCGTCGCGGAGGCGGAGCGGCAGTACTACGACCCTGCCGTCGTCCAGCGCGAACTCGCACAACTGGTCGAGGCCCTCGAGGCAGGGGACATGGACGAGTCCGAGTTCGACCGCCGGGAGGACGAGCTCCTGGCCCGATTGGAAAACAGGATGCGACCGCGATGAACCACCGCATGGCAATGGGACTGGCCGTGAGCGCCGGCTACGTACTGGGCCGCACGAAGAAGGCAAAGCTGGCCTTCGGCCTGACCACCCTGGTGCTCGGCCGCAAGCTGGCCCCGGACGCAGCTTCGGTCGCGTCCTTCCTCGGTAGCCGCATGGGGGACAACCCGCAGGTGAAGGAGATACGCGAGCAGTTGCGCACCGATCTGCGCGGTGTTGGATCGGCGGCCGTGAGCGCCCTGGTCGACCACCGGCTGGAGGCGGTCGCGGACCGCCTGCACGACCGCACGCTGGACGTGCAGGACCGCCTCGCGGGACTCACCGGCAAGGGCGATGGCAAGGTTCGGCAGCCCGATGGGGCCGGTGAGGCCGATCAGGCGGACGAGGCCGACGAGACCGTCGGCACCGGCGACGAGGAGGGTGACGGCGACGGCAATGGCGAGCGGCCGACGCGCAAGCAGGCAGCCCCCCGGGCCGGCAGCCGCCGTACCGGCTCCACGAGGGCCAAGAGTTCGGAGAAGACGAGCACCAAGAGCACCGGCAAACCCCCCGCCCGACGCACTGCCAAGCGGTCTTCCCGCCGCGGCCAGGAAGGCGACGGCGATGCCTGAGACCGCCCTGGCACGACTCAAGGACAGCCCAGCCGCCGATCGGGCCAAGGAGGAGCTGGAGCGCTACCTCGTGGCGCAGGCCCAACGGCTCCTGGCGGGCGCCGCGCGAACCATGGGCCGCTCCACCGCTCACCTGAACGCCATCGCCGACGGCAGCAGCCCCGGATTCCGGGCACTGGCCCTCGAAAGCGCCCGACGGATCGGCACGGGCCGCGGCCCCCTCCGGGCGGTCGTCGAATCCGGCGCGAAGCAAGCCAAGGACACGGCCGCGCACGCGCTGCGCGACCGACTGGGCAGGTGCGGCGGAAAGCCCGGCCGCGGCAGGCCCACCGCCATCCTGGAATCGGTGGACGTGGGCGTGCCCGTCGATGAGGCCTACCACCAGTGGACCCGCTACCGCGACGAGACCACGGGCAACCGGAACGCCAAGGTCTTTTGGTCCCGCCGCAGCTGGACGGTTCACCTCACCGATCAGATCCCCGACGAGCGAATCGTCTGGACCTCCGAGGGCGACAAGGGCACCGCCCGCGGCGTGGTCACGTTCCACGAACTGACGGTCGACCTCACCCGCGTCCTCCTGGTCATCGAATACCACCCCCAGGGCCTCGTGGAGAAGACCGCCGCCCTCTGGCACGCCCAGGGCCGACGGGTCCGCCGGGACCTGGAGGACTACGCCCGCTGCCTCACCCTCAAGGACGGCCCGTCCGACGGCCGGGGCGGCGAAATCCGGGACGGCGAGTTCGTCGACTCCAGCGAGGATCTCTACGAGGACGACGGCGCAGAGGAACCCGATGAGATCGACGCCGGGGACACGACCGACCTCTACGGCGACGAGGCCGAACGCGGCGATGCGGACGAGCGGGAGTACGAGGGGGACTACGAGGCCGAGGGGGAGGATGTGGACGAGGAGGTGGACGAGGGCTACGCGTACGAAGCCGACGGCCTCGACCACGAACAGGCGGAACCCGACGAGGAACCCGAGCCCGAGCGCGAGCGGGAAGCCGCCCGGCCGCGCGGACGCCACGGAAGCCGACGGTCCGCATGACAACGCCCTCCGGCCTGCCCCGGCCCTACGACGACAGCTCCAGCGCCAACCTCGCGGACATCCTCGAACGCGTCCTGGACAAAGGCGTGGTCATCGCCGGCGACATCCGCATCAACCTCCTCGACATCGAACTGCTCACCATCAAGCTCCGCTTGGTGGTCGCATCCGTCGACCGCGCCAAGGAGATGGGGATCGACTGGTGGGAACAGGACCCCGCCCTCTCATCCAAGGCCCGCCACCGCGAACTGGGACGCGAGAACGAGGAACTCCGCCGACGCGTCGCAGAACTGGAAGCACGGCAGGAGGAACACCCGTGAGCGACGAACTGTTCTACGTCTACACCGTGTTGCGCACCGCGACGCCGCCGTCCCCGCCGCTGGACCTCGACATCCCGGCCGCTCTGGGCAAAGGCCTCGAACTCGTCGAGCACGAGGGGCTCACGGCGGTCGTCGAGCCCGTCGACGCGGCCGACTTCGACGAACAGCCACTGCGCGCCCATCTGGAAGATCTGGACTGGCTCGCCGACGTGGCCCGGGCCCACCACCGGGTGGTCGCCCGCGTCGGCAGCCGGACCACCACCGTCCCCCTCCGGCTGGCCACCCTCTGCCGGGGCCGGGAGGGAGTCCAGCGGATGCTGTCCGAGGCCCGGGCGCCCCTGAGCGAGGCCCTGGAAAGGGTCACGGACGCGGAGGAGTGGGGGGTCAAGCTCTACGCACGACCCGCACCCGCCGCCCCTCCGCATGCCGAGCCCGGCGCGGCGGCCTCCACCGGCGCTCCCTCGGGCCGGGACTACCTGCGCCGCCGCATCAGCGCCCGGCGGGCTCAGGCCGACCGTACCAGCCAAGCGCAGAGCGCTGCCGATGCCCTCCACGAGAGGCTCGCCCGCAGGGCGGCAGGCGCCGTGCTCCACCCGCCCCAACAGCAGCAGCTCTCCAAGGCGCCGGGCCAGAACGTCCTCAACGCCGCCTACCTCGTTCCCACGGCCGACCGGCAGGCATTCCTGGACGGCGTCCCATCCGCGGACGACCTGCCGGCCGGCCTCGGGGTCGAACTCACCGGTCCCTGGGTGCCCTACTCCTTCACCCACACGCCCACCGTGCCCACGGACCCCTCGTGATCGCAGACCAGGACGTCGCCCTCGTCGACCTCCTCGACCGCCTCCTGGCGGGCGGGGTGGTGCTCGCGGGCGACATCACCCTGCGGATCGCCGACATCGACCTCGTACGCATCGACCTCAAAGCCCTGATCAGCTCGGTGAACGACACCGTTCCCCCACCCTGGAAGCAGGGAGCCCCATGAGTCGCCCGCAGAGGCTCGACCTGGACCCCGACTCCGTCGAACGCGACCTCGCCTGCCTCGTCCTGACCGTCATCGAACTCCTGCGGCAGCTCATGGAGCGCCAAGCCATGCGCCGCGTCGAGAGCGGCGGTCTCACGGAGGAGCAAGAGGAACGCCTCGGCCTGACCCTGATGCTCCTGGAAGACCGTATGGACCTCCTCCGATCCCGCTTCGGGCTGCGGCCCGAGGACCTGAACATCGACCTCGGTCCCCTGGGAAAGCTCCTGTGAAAGGGGGTTTGCCGCACACGGTTGCGGTCAGACGCAAGACATGACTGAATCGGAGAAGACCAACAACGCCCGTTCCACGTCGCGCAGTTCCTCCAACGGGACCAAGACCCGCGAGCGGGCGGCAAGCGCGGCCCGGGAGGGCACGAAGGCGGCCTCCACCACGGCGAGCGGCACCGAGGGCGCCCTCAGCGCCCTGTCGGCACCGCTGGCGGAGAAGACCGCGGCCGCCACGAAGGCCGTCCGCGGGACCCTCGGCCGAGCCGGGTGGGTCTGGACCGCGGTCAGGGCCCGTAAGGCGGTCGCGGCCGGAGGGGCCACCGCCACCGCCGCCGTCGTGACCACCGCCTACACGCTCGGCCGTCGGGCCGGCCTGCGACAGCGCGGGCCGCTCTCCAGGCTCACCGGCGGCCGCCTCTGAAAGGAACGGCCACTCATCACGCGGCTCATCACGGCGACCCTCGCAGAGCCGGCCCACCCAGCGTGCCCCGATCAGCCCTGCCCTCCTCGGGCCCGGGCTCATCGGGGCTTCGCCGTCTCCCCGGCCCGGCTCGCCGACGGCATCCACGCAGTCGGAAAACGATCAAGAGCTCGGGACGTTTGAAAGCTCCCTCTCGGTGAAGTCGATCGTTGACACCAGCTTTATACATCGAGGTAGGAGACGCATCATGGGCATTCTGGCTTGGATTCTCATCGGGCTGCTCGCGGGCCTCATCGCCAAGGCGATCATGCCGGGCAAGGACCCCGGCGGCATCATCATCACCATGCTCATCGGCATCGCGGGCGGCCTGCTCGGCGGCTGGCTCGGCAAGGTCATCTTCGGTGTCGACTCCATCGACGGCTTCTTCGACCTCTCCACCTGGATCGCCGCCATCGTCGGCTCTGTCATCCTGCTCGCCGTCTACCGGCTGGTCACCGGAAACAAGCGCCATCACAGCCACGCCTGAAACGACACGGCCCACCTCCCCCGGCCACGGCTCCGCCCTCTCCCGAGAGGGCGGAGCCGTTTCCCGTGTGCCGCCCGAGCGGTACGCACTGAGGCCCACCCAACGGATTGAACATGTTCAGTTCCATGGGTAGGCTGATGCCGGACCAAGAGGCGGGTCGCACCCCGCAGCAACGGCTGCCCGCAAGCGGGCGGTTGAAGGGAGCGAGAGGGATGGTCGTAGCACGCATGGCAGTCGTAGTGCTGGCCACGTGGGCCGGGCTCAGCGTGCTCTTCATTGCCCCCTCGCCCCTGCCGGAGCAGTGGCGTTACTACATCTACTCGCCGGCGAGTGTCGGCCTGTGGATGCTGGTGATGCTGGTGATGCTCATCGCACCCTTTGTGGCCTGCGCCGCTCAGTGGAAATGGATCAGGAGGGGCGGCGCCCGCGCCTGAGACCCTCGTCGGCTCCTTCAAACGGGCGGAATGATCCCACGCGGCCGCGTGCCGGAGTTCGTGGCCGCGGTGCTGGGCGAACGCCTCGGCAGGACCGTGAGCGTGGACGAGATCGCCATGTACGGCAGGTCCGGCGTCAACCCTGACATGGGGTTGGATTTCGCCTGCGGCCCTGTCGACGCCGTTCGCGTCGCCGCCACCTACTGGATAACCGTGGACCGCACCCGCCGCCAGGTCATCAGCAAGGCTTCGCCATCCCCGCGTTCGCCACCCCAGTCACCCGCTGGCTCGCCGAGGCCCCCATCGCGCACATCCGGTTTCACACGGTGCGCGGGGCGCAGTTTCGCTTTCCGGATGACCGCCGCGGATCCGTTCGCTCGGCGGCTTCCGCCGCGGGCTCCGGGTCGATGGAGTAAGCACATGACACCCACACAGCCCTCGACCGCCGAGCCTTCCGGAGAAGGAAGCGACAGCGCAGACTGCGAACACGTCCGGCGCGTCCTGGCCCGAGCCGGCTTCGACACGTCCTCGCGCGAGGGGGAGGGCCTGCGCGTGTGGCAGACGCCCGAGGGGGTCATGGTGGGCTGGGTCGCCCGTGAGGTGCTGCGGCCGACCGTCCAGGTGCACGGCCATGAGGAAGACCTGTCCCGGTTCACATCGCTGTCGGGTCTACACAAGGCGCTGCAGACGGCCCTGGCCGAGATCCTTCGCGAGGCGGAGCTCGACGTCGCTCCTCACGGGGAGCGCCTGCTCGCCGTCAGGCCGGGGGCCGCGTCACTGGACGGAGGGGCCGGGGCGCCGAATTGACCGCTCAGGTCCCGGCGAGGGTGCGCCGGGGCAGGACTCCGTACGCGAGGCGGTAGGCCGCGGAGAAGCGCCCGTGGTGGTGGAAGCCCCAGCGGTGGGCGATGGCCGTGACCGTGTCCCGCGAGGGGTCCGACGCGACCAGGTCGGCGTGGGCCAGGGATAGTCGTACGCGGCGCAGGTAGGCCATCGGGGTCATGCCGAGGTGGCCTCGGAAGGCGTACTGCAGGGCCCGCGGTGTGACGCCCGCGGCACCGGCAATCTCCGTCAGGCCGATTTCGGCGACCGGCTGCGACTCGATGAAGGCGACGGCCCGGCGGACGGTCTGCGGAGTCGCGTCCCGTGTGTCGGCAAGCACGGGGGCGGGGCTGGCATCGGTCGGAAAGGCGGCCAGGAGCATCGCGGCAAGCATCCTGCCGGCCGCGTCGACCACCAGCGGCTCGCCGCTCGCCGGCAGGGCCAGGACGCTCTGCTCCACGTAGTCGACGGTCCTTTTCCACTGGTCGGCCATGGCCCTGGAGACGGGGGTGAAGCGGTGGAAGCGCAGCGGCCGGGCGGGCCGCCCGGCCGGGCGGCCCGCAGCCCGCTCCAAGTGCGCGAGCGGCACCGTGACGGCGCGCAGCTCGGCCGAGTAAACCCGGCCGGCGTAGGGCAGATGGGGCTGTGAGATCGCCAGGACGTCGCCCGGTCCGGCTTCGGTGTCGTCGTCCGCGCACTCGCGGGCCATGCGGCCGCCGACCACGTGTGTGATGGCCACGGAGCCGAGGGCCTCGGACGTGTACGCGTACTCCGTCGGCAGGGCAATGGTGCTGAGCGATACGGGACCGGCCTCGGCGCGGGTGTAGCGGAAGGAGCCGCGCGGGGCGGGCGTCTTCATGCGCAGGCTCGTCCCGTACGCCGCCTTCAGCCAGTCGCGTGCGACGTCCACGTCGGCGGTCCGGAAGCTGTATCCGCCCAGTGGCTCGGCGTGGGGCTCTCCTTGCACGACGATCGGGCCCCTCGTTCGCGGCGGGCGCGGCACGGAGTGAGAGCTGCGCGGACTCAGCGTACGTTGCGATGCGGGGGCGGGGGACGCGTTCCTCAGCCAGACGGGTCCCGATGCCCACGCTAGCGCCACAGTTGTTGCCTTGCGGCCGTAAGGGCGCGCAGCGCGCATGCTCACAGGTGCGGGTGGGATGAGCTCATGCCTGGACCGTCAATGTCCAGGCTGAAGCCGCAGTCCTTACCGGGGACTTTGCTCTGCAGCGGCACCCCACGCATCGATCTCGCCATAGGGGATCATGACGCTGATCAGTTCAATAAATGCTCGGGCGCAGTTCCTCAAGCAAAACTTCCCGGTACGGCATGCTCGGCTGCCCCAGAAGCGCCTCAGGTAGCGGCACTCCTGCGGCTTCCGGTCACCGCGAGGCGACTGTGAACCACTACTTGGACGCACTGCCGCTGGTCATCATCGCCAAGGTCGGCCCCCAGTTCGGTCAAGGTCCCGTTCGGACAGGCCGACCGTGCCAAACGGGCGCTATGAAGTCATTCCGTCAGGAGTTCCTGCACCTCATCAGGAATTCCGCTATGCGTATACCCCATGTCCCGACTTCGGCGCGCGTCCGTGCCACGTGCAGCTGCGCGTCAGGCAGACAGTGGGCGAGGGTTTGCGCCGTCGCCTGCGGATGGCCCGGGTCATCCGCCCAGGCCAGGATCAGCGCCGGTTGGCGCAGCGTGGCGATCCGGTCCGGCGGCGGCAGATCAGCCAGCGCGAGGCCGCGTAGTACGGAGGGCAGGACCCGCTCCTGAAGTGTCGGCGGGATCTCGGGTACGTCCGCTATGACCGCTGGGCGGGGCCGGCTGTTCTTGGCGTCCTGCCAGGCATCCACCCCCTCTCGTTCGACGGTGTCGGCTGCCGACCGGTTGGCGCGCGCGTAGGCCTTACGGGTCCCCCACGCCGTGGGCGGGATGAGCAGGACCAGCCGGGAGAACCGGTCGGGTGCGCGGAGGGCGGCGTGCAGGACGGTGCCGCAACCCATGGAGGCACCCATGCCGTCGATGGGCTCCGTGGCCCGCAGGTGATCCAGCAGGGCCAGCAGGTCGTCGGCGAGGGAGGCGTAGGTGTAGTCGGTGACGACGGGCGCGCCGGTGGACCGGCCGTGGGCGCGAGCGTCGTAGCGGACCAGGCGCCGTCCGGCGTCCAGGACGGGCGCCCACTCGAAGAGGCCCATCTGTTCCTCGGTGGCCTGGCTCGCGAATCCGCCGTGGGCGTAGACGGCGAGCGGCCCGTGACCGGCGTCGTCATACACGAGCTCGGCTCCACGATGACTGAAGCGGCCTTCCGCGACAGGATGCGCTCCCACCACCCTCACGGCCCGACGGCCTTCCCCGGACCTGCGCGTTCGACGGTGGACAAGACCCGTACCAGGGCCGGCCGTGCGGGAGCCGATCCGAAGCCGAAGCGCACCGGCGGGACAACGGGAGAAAGAGGGCCGAGGTCGATCCCGTCGAAAGAAGCGTTGGCTGCGACGATCGGCCACAGGTCGCCGGCCGCGTACCACTGGCGGCACCCGGGGCGCGAGCTCCCTCGGGTTCGTACGCCGGCCATCAGGCGGGCAGGGACGTCGGCCACGGCCGCCCATAGCTGCCGTCGAGCGAGCCGCCGGGGGATGGTCCGCAGTGCGTAGCCGAGCATCCCGCGGCGGCCGACGGTGAAGCACAGGATCAGGGACCCGGCCGCGACGTCCCACACCCCGTCGCGCCTGCGCACGCTCACCGGGCCCGTCCGGACCTCGTCGAAGTGATAGATACCCGCGACGTACTCCGCAGTGCGGGAGGTGGGTGCCAGCAGCACACGCCGGCCGTCAGCGCGTTCCAGCATCACGTCACTGAACGGCCCAAAGGGCGACTGGGGCCAGTGACCGACGACCACACGCGTGCCGGACCCCGTTCCGGCGGCTGCGATCCAGCCATCGAAGCTCAGCCGTTCACATCCCACTCCTCTTGAGTACCCCCTGCCGTGGCCGCGCATGCGGGGCGGCGGCCGTAGCTCTACTCAGCGCTGCCGATCAGCACGCATGAACGCCGAAACCCTCCTCGTCCACCGTGGGGGCGCTGCCGTGGAGGAGCCCTTGAGCGCCCAGCCCGAACACACACCCATCCGCACCTACGCGCCCGCACGCGGCGCCCCAGCCGACCTGCTCGCACAGCTGCGCGCCAAGCACTGAGTGCGGCCTTCGAAGGGTTCTGCCCGATCATGCCGAAGAGACCGTGCGGGGCGTCCTGGGCACCGCGGCCGCCGGGCCGTGGGGCTTCCGCCAATGGGACACCGGCGACCCCGAGGGCGAGGACGTCCGCATCGCCTCCGTCGGCCGGCTGTCCGTCATCTACTGGATCAACCAGCCCCTGCGCCACCTGCCCGTTCTGGCCATCGTCTGGCTCTGATGACCACCCCATGCAGCACTCTGGTCGCAGGCCGCTGACGAATTCGATGGAGGGTTCGGCGTCGGCGTACCGTTCCGGGGTGACAGATACGACTCGAGAAAACGATCTGCCGGCAACCCAGCCGAACTCCCCCATTTGGCCGTCCGCCGAGAGGCGCCAGCCGGTGAATGCAGTCGCTGGGCGTTCGTCTGATCAGCCATGGCCGCTCGCTTCGCGCTCGGGTCAGGCAGTCTTTCCGTGCGTCGCTGCGAGGCCCGTCGGCCCGTCGCCCACGATCACTGTGTCCGTTGCGCGGGCTGTCGAGGTGTCGATGATCGACAGGTTGTCTGAGTCAAAGTTGCTGACGTAGACCCGGGAGCCGTCCGGGCTGACGGCGAGGCCGTTGGGGCCGTCTCCCACAGCGATGGTTACCGTGACGGCACGGCGGCCGGTGCTGATCACGGACACGCTGTCGGAGCCGATGTTGGCGACGTAAACCTGACAGCCGTCCTGTCCCACCCCGATTCCCGCGGGCTGGTCCCCGACCGGGATGCGGTCCGATTCCGTGCCCTCGTGGACGTCCACCACCGAAACATCGTCCGAGGTCAGGTTGGAGACGTACAGGTGGCGGCCGTCGGGGGTGAGCACCAGGGCGGTCGGTCCGCTGCCGACCGGGATCGTGCTGGTGACCATGCCCGTCGTGGTCCGGACCACCGAGACGGTGCCGGAGGCGGCGTTGGCGACGTAGAGGGTGCTTCCGTCGGGTGTCACCGCCAGGCCCAGCGGTGCATCGCCCACCGCGATGGTGTCCGTCACAGCACGGGTGCGGGTGCTGATCACCGAGACGTCGTCCGATGCGACGTTGGCGACGTAGACGTTCCGGTTGTCCGGGGAGACCGCCACTCTGCTCGGTTCGTCGCCGACCGCGACGGTGTCGATGACTTTCCTGGTGCGGGCGTCGATCACGGATACGGTGTCCGCCGAGGAGTTGGTCACGTAGAGACGGGAGCCGTCCGGGCCGGCGGCCACGCTGTCCGGTCCCTCACCGACAGGAACGCTGTCCACGACCACGCCGGTGCCGGTGTCTACGACCGACACCGTGTCGGAGTGGAGGTTGGCGACGTAGACGAAGCCATCGGGCGGCTGTGACAGCCCAGCTGCCGCCGTCCCCGCAGATGCGTCGGCCAGGTTTCCCGGCTCCATGAGCGCCACTGTCACGCAGAGCACCACGGCCGCTCGCCGCCCCACGTCCTGATTTCTCGTCATGGAGCCAAGCTAGGGCTCCGGAGCGGAAGGCCCCGTGAGGCTCGCGCTCAAGCTGACCGCACGGCACAGCCCGTGGGGACCGAGCCGGTCGGTCGAGTGAGGGCTGAGGAAACCGCTCGAGGCCGTCTCCCAACCGCACCCCCGTCCACGGGTGGCCGACGTCGGCGGCCGCCAGATGCTCGGCGTGCTCGGCGACCTGGCGGACCTGATCCGGACGCAGCGGGGCCGCGCGGCCGACCGCCCGCAGCAGGCCCGTGGTGTCGTGGCGGCCGAGGACGAGGAGCTGCGAGCGGGCAAGGGCGCCGATGCGCTTCGGTGGTGTCCCGTCTGCGGATCTTGGTCCTTCTCTGCGCCTCAGCCCGAGTGGGCTATGGATCGCTGAGGCGGCGCCAACGGCGGACCTCGGTTATACGCCCAGTGTCTTGCTGGGCACGTCACCGGCCCTCGCTTCCGAAGTATCAGCTGGCGAGTAGTCACGTGCCACGGGCCGCCGGGGCTTCTCTTACCCACTGCCATCCATCCCGGTTTCAGCCTGACCGGCAAATGGATGGAGGCGTCGCCCGGCCGCGGCGGACGACGGGGGATGGTTGTTCGCCCGTCCACCGGTTGCGGTCATGTTCTAATCGCCGGATGGCGAAGATCGAATCAGAGCTGATACGACGTTGGCTGAACGGCTGGACCGTGGCTCGCTCCCTGCCCGAGGCCGAGCCGGTCGAGCCCGCCGGGGACGGCCTGCGGTCCAAGTGCGACCAACCCGGCCGCGAGGTCGAGGTGTTCGCGCTGCGTGCGGATGAGGAGCCCGGGTCCTTGGCACGGCTGGCGGCGGCCGTCGCCGCCGCGAGCCGGCCCACCTGGCTCACGGTACCTACGCTGCGCCCAGGAACCGTCGAAGCCGTCGTCAGCGCCGCCGGACTGGAGTTGCTCCAGCGGTCCGAGTGGTTCATGACGACCGATCTGACCGAGCACCCGCCGCACGCACCCGCCGCGCCGTACGAGCGCGAGGTCCGCACGGAGGGATCAGTCACGGTCGTCTCCCTCCATGGCCCCTCCGGAGAGGTGGCGGCGCGCGGCGCTATCGCCGTGGTCGGCGCCGATGCGATCGCCGATCGCATCGAGACGGACCCGGCGCACCGCCGACGCGGCCTGGGTCGCGCCATGATGAGCACTCTGGCGGAGGTCGCCGTGGCCCAGGGCGCCCGTACCGGTCTTCTCATCGCCAGTCAGGAAGGCCAGCACCTCTACTCCTCCCTCGGCTGGCACCACGAAGCTGACGTCCTGATCGCCCGGGGGCGAGTGGTTCCCCGCCCCCCGCATGAGCACTGACCAACAGGAAGAGGCATCCCTGCCTCACCGAACCGACCACCACTCCCACCAGCGGAAACTCACCGATTACGTTCGATAGAACAACGGGTTCTCAGGCATGGACCACACCGTGCGATCGCGCAATCGCGCCCTGACCGACAGGCACCGCAGGTCAGATAACTGACGAGCCCAAACCCTGCGCAGGTTCAGTGAACCAAGCCGAGCACCAACCCGCTCAACCAATCTGCACAACACCACGTCACAAGCATGCCGACTGCTCAGCTTCACTGACCAACGACACAGATGGTCGATTCCGGCTCCCGGGGCCGACCGCGCCGGGGATGACGGAGGGCATGGCGCACACCATGCCCGTGGCCGTCGACCCCGCCGGACTCCGCCGTCTCGACGCCCTCGTCCGCGTACACCGCGACAGCAAGACGGCCTGGCTGGACGAGGAGGTGCCGGAGCGCCTTGCGGGGCTTCGGGGCGCTGGACTGCGCGCTGCGCGGGCCGGGTTGCGGGCGGTCCGGGACCGGCTCCAGACGCCCTGTGGGAGCCGCTGCACCACGGGGTCTACTGGAGCCGTCACCGTCACCGTCCCCGTCGAACACGCGGAACGCGCCGGGCTCGTCCTCCAACTGATCGCTGTCGAGCCCGTTCTTCGCACACAGAACAGCATCCACTTCAGGGCCCGCCTCGTAAGTCGTCGGGCTCTCATGGGACATAGCCCGGCACCCGGCTCAGGTGCCGGGGAGGATACGGCGCGTTTCGTAGGCCCACATCGCGATCTCGACCCGGTTGCGGGCGCCGAGTTTGGCCATCAGGCTGGCCAGATGCGTCTTCACCGTGCTGAGGCTGATGTGCAGCGCATCGGCGATCTCGGTGTTGGTCAGCCCGCGAGCGACGGCCAGGAGCACCTGCTCCTCGCGGGCGGTGACGGAGGAGACCGGCTGGGCCACGGGCCGGCCGGCGGGCAGGTCCGCGAATGCCTGGAGCAGACGGACGGTGACGCTGGGCGCGATGAGCGCCTCACCGTCGGACGCCGACCGTACGGCCTGCGCCAGAAGGTCTGGTCCCGTGTCTTTGAGGAGGAATCCGCGGGCGCCTGCACGCAGCGCGCCGTAGACGTACTCGTCGAGGTCGAACGTGGTGATGACGACCACGGCCAGCGGGTCGGCGACGCCCGGGCCGGCGACCAGCCGGGTGGCCTCGAGCCCGTCGATCACGGGCATGCGGATGTCGAACAGGCAGACGTCGGGGCGCAGTTCGCGGGCCAGACGTACCGCTTCCTGTCCGTCGGCGGCCTCGCCGATCACCTCGATGCCGGGCTGCGCGTTCAGTATTATCCGCAGCCCGGTGCGGATGATGGTCTGGTCGTCAGCGACGAGGACGCGTATGGACACCGCTCTCGCTCCTTGCTCTCGGCAGCTCGGCTTCGACATGCCAGCCCCGGTCGGTGCCCGGGCCGGCTCGTAGTGTGCCGCCGAGCAGGGTCGCGCGCTCGCGCAGTCCGGTAAGTCCGTATCCGTCGCGACCCCGGCCGGTGCGCCGGCCGTTGTCGCGCACGCTCAGCCGTACCGTGTGCCGTTCGGCGGCGACCCGGACGACGAGCTCGGTCGCGTCGACCGCGTGGCGCAGCGCGTTGGTCACCGACTCCTGCACGATCCGGTAGACGGCGGCGTCCACGGCCGGGGGCAGCGCGTCCAGTTCGCCGTCGAGCCCCAGGTCGACCCTGAGGCGACCACCCGGGGTGCGCACCAGGCGCTCCAGGTCCGCGACTCCGGCAGGCGGCGCCAGCTCGGCGCCGACCCCGCGGTCGCGCAGCGCGGCGACCATGGCGCGCATTTCCTCCAGCGTGCGCGCCCCTTCCTCCTCGACCCCCTCCAGCGCCTCGACGGCGGCGGACGAGTCGGTGCCCGCGAGCACCCGGCCCGCCTGGGCGATGATCACCATGGCCGACACGTGGTGGGCCACCGTGTCGTGCAGTTCCCGGGCGAGCTGCTCGCGCTCGCGGGAGCGCACCTGCTCCAACTGCCGCTCGCGAGCGGTCCCCCGGAACCGCACGGCAGCCCCGACCGCGCCGGGCAGCAGCAGGAAGACGAAGCCCACGACGTTCTCGACGACCGGGGTCTCGTCCGTGACGGAACACAGCGCGCCGGCCGCGACGATCACCGCGCCGCCCAGCACGATCTCGCGTCCCGATCCCCACCGGGGCAGCGCGTACACCAGCACGAGCACGACCGCGCCGGTGTAGAGGCCGACGGGCTCGCGCAGTGCGGCGACGAGGGAGGCCACCGGAAGGAGGACCACCGAGCCGAACGCCAGCGCCACCATCGCCAGTGGGCGGCTCCGGCGCCACAGGAGCAGCAGGCACAGCCATACGGCGAACACCACCGCCACCGGCCGCCACACGACGTTCTCGCGCAGGGTGGCCTCCAGCACCACACCGCCCAGGCCCGCGGCGAGCAGCGCCCAGTCCCGCCACACCCGGGCGGGCGCGTCGGGCGGCCGGGGTTCGGTCCACAGGGTTCGCAGGTCGTCTCGTAGCACGGTTCTCAGACTAGGGGCCTCGGCGCTCCGCGCATCGGCCGAAAGGACGGGTCGTCACTCCGCCCCGGGGCCTACGGATCCGCGGCCCGCGAGCCGATGCCGCGGAGCGCCGTGGCGACGAACCTCGACATCGGGGCCGTACAAGGACGGCCGACGAGGTGGTTGGAGGACCCGATGCTCTCGAAAGCCCTGTTGCGCCTGGGCGCAAGCGCCGCCCGCCATCCCTGGCGGGTGATCGCGGCATGGCTGATCGCCGCCACGCTCACCGTCCTCGCCGCGATCGCCTTCGGCGGGCGGACCGCGGACTCGATGTCCGCTCCGGGGCTGGACTCACAGCGGGCGGCGGAACTGATCGAGCGGGCCGGCACCGGCCAGGAGGGGATGACCGCCCAAGTGGTCGTCACCCCCCTCGACGACCGTGCGACGTTCTTCGACGACGACGACGGCGCGCGCACCGCTCTCACGCGGCTGCAGACCGAGGTGAAGCGGCTGCCGCACGTGCTCGGCACGAGCGACCCGGCGGGGGCACTCGACGCGGGCGGGGACACCGCCGTACGCGGCGGCCTCGTCTCGGCCGACGGGCGGATCGCGGTCGTCCGGGTGCAGTATCCCGACCAGAGCCGGCTGTCGGCCGAAGACCTCGACGCCCTCGTCGATCTCGGCGACCGGCTGCGCGCCGAGCTGCCGCTGCGCATCGAGATGGGCGGGAACCTCTTCTACGCCTTCTCCGACCCCGACGGCGGCGCGAGCGAGTTGATCGGCCTCCTCGCCGCGGCCGCGATCCTGTTCCTGGCGTTCGGTTCGCTCGTCGCCGCCGCGCTGCCGATCGGCATGGCGGTCTTCGGGCTGACCGTCGGGGTCGCCACGATGACGGTACTGGCGGGGGTCACGGACGTCCCCACCTTCGCACCGGTCCTGGGCAGCATGGTCGGGCTCGGAGTGGGCATCGACTACGCGCTGTTCGTGCTCGCCAGGCACCGGGAGTACCTCGCGCGCGGGCTCGATCCCCACGAGGCGGCGGGGCGAGCGGTGGCCACGGCGGGGAGGCCCGTGGTCTTCGCCGGCGGCGTCGTCGTCGTATCCATCCTCGGCCTCGCGGTCGCGAACGTGCCGTTCATGACGGTGGGCGGGCTCGCCGTCTCGATCGTCGTTCTGACCATGGTGGTCGCGTCGGTGACGCTTCTGCCGGCCTTCCTCGGCGCCGCCGGCCCACGCCTGGCCCGGGCCGGCCGGATCGGGAAGCTGGGCCGACTCGCACCGCGGCGGGACACGGTGGCGGGCGCCGCTCCCGCCGCCGGTTGGCGGCGCTGGATCGGGCACGTCAGCCGGCACCCGGTGCTGTACGCGATCGGCGCGGCGGGGCTGCTGTTGACCGCGACGCTGCCCGTGCTCGGCCTGCGCGTCGGCCTGCCCGACGACGGCTCACTGCCCGACAGCCGTACCGAGCGCCGCGCCTACGACCTCGTCGCCGAGGGGTTCGGCCCGGGCACCAACGGTCCCCTCGTCATCGCCGCGGACCCCGCCGATGATCCGGGAGTGCTGGACCGACTCGTCGGGGCGGTCGCGGCGGATCCGGGCATCGCATCCGTCGCGCCGACGCACATCGATCGGGCCACCGGCATCGCGACCCTCGTGGTGTTCCCGACCACCAGCCCTCAGGACAAGGCCACAGCCGACACCATCGCCCGGCTGCGCACCGACGTGCTGCCCACGGCGATCGGGCACGGCCCGGCCAGGGCCCACGTCGGCGGCGCCACCGCGAGCCTGTCCGATGTAGGCCAACGCACCAGCCAACGCCTGCCGGTGCTCGTCGCCGCCGTGCTGGCGATGTCATTCCTGCTCCTGCTGCTGATCTTCCGCTCGATACTCGTACCGCTCAAGGCGGTACTGCTGAATCTGCTGAGCATCGGCGCGGCCTACGGCATCATGGTCGCGGTCTTCCAGTGGGGCTGGGGAGGCGCACTCATCGGGCTGGAAGCGACGGTTCCGATCGTGTCGTTCATCCCGATGTTCCTCTTCGCCATCCTGTTCGGCCTGTCGATGGACTACGAGGTGTTCCTCCTCTCCCGCGTACGCGAGGAGTACCTGCGCACCGGCGACAACGGCACGGCGATCGTCGAGGGCGTCTCGGGCACCGCCCGGATCATCACCTCGGCCGCCCTCATCATGGTGGCGGTCTTCCTGTCCTTCGCCGTCGCCGAGGACCCCTCCGCCAAAATGTTCGGGCTCGGCCTGGCCACCGCGATCTTCATCGACGCCACGGTCGTACGCATGGTGCTGGTGCCGGCGACCATGACACTCCTCGGCCGGACCAACTGGTGGCTGCCGAGGTGGCTGGACCGGATGCTTCCCCGCGGCCCGGTCGGCACCGACGGCACCGACGGCACCGCCAGCACCGACGCGGAATCCACGGATGAGACCCCTCGTCCAGGGCTGGTTGACCGCTGACTCGACTCCTGCCCACCCTTGGCGTCCGGCACCTCAGCGCATCACCCTCGAAGTCCACATCCGGGCGAGGCGCGGCGGCCGTCCAGACCGGCATCCAGGCCCTCCAGCAGTACGTGGAACGGGAAGGCGGTGGCCTTCCCGGGCGCGCCCACGTCGAGCACCTCCCCGACGGCACCGAACACCGCACCGGGATATGGATCGCCAACCAGAAACAGCACCGCGACAAGCTCGACGCCGCGCAGCTCGCAGCCCTCGCCCACCTCGGAGTGGAGTGGGCGTAGGGCTGCCGTGAAGGCCGGGAGAGCAGTCCAAAGGCGGACCGCCCTCCCGGCTCAAAGCCCCGGGCATCATCGCTGGGGGTCGGTGAGGCGCTCTTTCCCGCAGGACCGGGCTCCGGCTCGGCCGATGTCGAGGAGCCGTCACCAAGGCCGATGCAGGCCGCGTTCGCTGGTCGAGCCGATGTACATCCCGGGCCGCATTCGTCGAGAGCGTGGACAGCCGGGCGGGCGCCTGCTCGGAGGAGGTCGGCCCAGGGGATCGCGCGCCGCTGTCGGAGGACAGGCGGAGGACAGGCGGAGGCCTGCGGAGACCGCGGCGGGCCCCATTTCCGGCGATCCCCAGGCCGTGATGCGCCCTGGTGGCAGCTCCGCGACGATCTGCTCGTAACTAACGGTGGGCGCTGACGCTGCCGAATTTGTCGGTACTCTCGAACTTCTCGGGCATGGTTCTCACCACCCTGAACGGGCCGGGGCACGGCCCCCCTCGGCCGTGACAACACGCGGCCCGCCAGCAGCATGATCGTCTCGCGACGGGAGGGCGAACCACACCGCGCCGCCGATCAAGTCGACGGCGATCAGGTCGGCGGGCACCGGGCGGTTGCGGCGTGCGGGGGTGCGGGCGTAAAGGCGCATCGGCACTCCCGTTCAAGGTCGTGGCGTCGAGGCGGTCCTGCCGGTCCATCGACCGTACGCCGAACCGGACCCTTCCACCGCTGTCCCGGCCCGAACCCCCCGAAGACGCCCCCTGGTCGGGCGCACCGCACGGACGGTGCGCGATCGCGCCGGCTCACCTGCCGAACATGAAGAAGCGGGCGGGGACGAACATCTCGTGGCCCGTGGTGAAGCGGACGCGGACTCCGTCCTGCGTCCATGTCGTGGACTCGATGCCCTTCTCCGCCACGGCGGTGTCGACGTCCAGCCAGTGTCCGTAGGCGGCACCGGTGTAGCGGCCGGCCACGATCCGGTATGTGTCCCGCCCGGACGGGGTGTGCCGGTGGACCAGTTCCAGGTAGTGCTGTGCCTCGTCGGCGTAGACCACCGAGGAGGGCGCGGCGCTGCGGTACGTCACCTCGGTCCGGGGCCACCACACCACGGTCAGGACGACGGCGGTGAGCACAACGCCCGCCACCACGCCCGACAGGACCAGGACGACCCCGGCCGGCCGGCGGTTCCGGCTCCTGCGCTCGTCGGTGAACGTGTCGATGATGCCCTCCAGGCCGTCGTCGCTCCGCGAAGGAGGACGCGAATCCGACCCGACCGGTTGTGCCGGCCCACGGGTCGGTCCCTTCCGCTCGCTGCGACGAGTTCGGGGGCAGCCCTACGGGCCCCGCAGGACATCGGCATGCCCCAACAGTTTGTGGACCAGTTCGGCGGCCTGTCTGGCCGCTGACTCCCCAACTCCTTCGCAGTCGTTCTCAACCTTTGCCGTGCGGCAGCACTCAGAACAGGGCTGAGAGACACGATGTGAAGGGGAGGCCGGATGCCGCCGGGCACCGAACACGACTGCGTGGCTTACGCGCGCCAATCAGCGCAAGCCGCACCGGACTGCGCACCGGCTGTACGGGGATGCCGAGCGACACGACGTTCCTCGTCGAACCCTTGGCGCCGCTCCCCCGCATCGCAGCCCGAGTCATAGGGCCGCCCCGTAGCAGGCTGCCTGAATGTCGAATAGGGGCTTATCCGTTCAGGTCATGAACTTGCAGACCGCCGCCCTGCCGGCGGGGCCCAGCAGAAGACTTACGACGAGGAGCATTCGATGTATTCCACCCGACGTCGCCGCGTAGCGGCTGTGACCGGTGTGCTGACGGCCGCCGTCCTAGCTTTGCAGTCGGCCGGCCTCGCGACAGCGCAGGAGAGTGGCGGTTACGGCCATCGTGACGAGCCGGCGCTCGGCCCCGTTGCCGTCAATCCGGCTACCTCCTCCCTGGCTCTGCCACTCGACGTCATCACGGACTCGGCCGAAGAGCGGCGCCTGATGGACGTCGCCCGGAACCGGCTGGTGACGCACTGCATGGCCCGGTACGGCGTGACGTACGCACGGCAGGACCCGGCTCCGGTGACGGGCACCGAGGACCGCCACCAGTACCTCTTCGGCGTGGCCGATTCCACGTTCGCGGCCGCGCATGGCTATGACCGGAGCGCGGGGATACCGCTTCCGCCACGGTCGGCCGAACCGGAGCTCACCTCAGACGGTTTCACCGCGCTGTACGGGCAGCGCCCCGGGGACGCACCGACGGGCATTCCTCCACGTACCGAGGAGGAGGCCCAGGAGACCGACAGCGGAATCACGGTCAACGGCCAGACCGTCCCGGTCGGCGGTTGCGCCTCCGAGGGGTACCGCAAGCTCTACGCCCCGACGCGGGCCGCATCGACTACATGTTCTCGTTCGAGCTCGCCGGCCAGGCACCTGCCGACCTCGTCGCGGAAGCGACGGGTGAAGGTACGCACGCTGACGCCTGCGTGGGCGGCCATGTCGGCCAGGGTGACGGGTTCGGCGAGGTGTTCCATGAGCCATGCCTGGGTGGGCGCGGTGCCGGAGGCAGTGGGGACCGGGACGGGGCCCTGGATGTACTGGGCCTGCCCGCCGTTGCCGTGGCCGGCCGAGGAGCCTTGGCCGCGCAGCCAACCCAGAAGCCACACCCGGCACCCTGGGCGGCCCAACCATACGAAGGGCTCGGCCATCCCGTCCCTGGAACGTAAGGCCAACTATCACGCTCAAGAGCCAATTGTCGCGCTCAGTCACAACCGGTGTGACTGAGCGCGGTAGATGGCCCCTCTGGCCAACTACGCGCTCAGAGCGTCCAAGGTCTTCATCCTGGTGAGCCAACACCTGGCCGGAGACGATGCGCATCTTCGCCTGCCCTGCCGACCCACCCACGGGCACCGGCTGGGGGTCCAGTCGCGTCCGCTCCGTGATCGTCCTCGACGCCCTCATCCGCCTCTGCCCGCCGCCCGCCGAACCGCCGCCCGCGGTGGACTGGGCACAGGCCGAGCGGGCCCTGGGTGCGGCTCTGCCCGCCGATTACAAGCAGCTTGTCGAGACGTACGGCGACGGCATCTTCGACGACACGATCTGGCTGCTCGTCCCCGACTCCGCCTACAGCGACTGTGACCTCCACGCGCAGACGACGGAGCGGGATGAGATCCTGGCCGGCCTGTGGGAGTTCGAGGCGTAGCCCGCCGGCCTGCTGGAGGTGGGGGCGCGGGTCGTGCCGTGGGCGTTCGAGGAGGGCACGGGGGCGTTCCTGTACTGGCTGGCCCGACCCGGTCAGCATCCCGACGAGTGGACCGTGCTCTACAACGAAGGGCGCGGCCCACTGTGGGAGCACCACGACATGGGGTGCCTCGCCTTCCTGCGGGCGGTGCTCACCGGAACGGCGGAAGCGGAGAGCACCGCTTCGAGACGATGCACAGAACGCGGGCAGGTGCGCGGGCGACGTGGTCGAGGGCCGGCCGCTCGTCGCTCAGGGCAGTCAAGCCCAGGGGTCGTCGGACGGATCGGGCTCTTCCGGGTGGAGCATGCGGCGAACGCAGCGCAGGAGCCCCGGCTCACCGTAACCGACGGCGGCCATCCAGGGCAGGACGTCCATGGCGCGGGCGCGTTCTTCGGTGGCCAGGGCGTCGACGGTGGTATGCAGGGCATCGGGAGCGGGTTCGTCAGTGAGGCAGAGCCAGCCGATCGCGGCGGCAAGGCGGACTTCGGGGGCCTGTGCCCGGTCCCGCCACAGCTCGCGGATCCACGCGGTGTCCGGCCGGTGCGGCTGGGCACGTGTGGTCTCAGCCGTGGCGAGAACCAAGGCGGCCCGGGCCATGGGGTCCTGCTCCTTGGCGAACCGGGTGGCGAAGGCGCTTCGGACCGTATGGCCGGGGTCGGCCGCGGTGGCGAGCGTAGGAAGCGTCGATGCGCATGGCGGGGTCGGAGTCGTCGAGTAGAGGCAGGAGCACGGGGGCTCCGGCGGTGATGGCAGCTCGGGCGGCGGCTACTGACCAGCCCGCCGGGTAGCCGGTCACCTCGACGCCGTAGTCGTCGTAGCCGCCGCGCTGGGGAGCGGAGCGGTGGAGGAGGAGTTCGTCGCGGGAGGCGACACCGAAGTAACGGGCGCGGGCCGGGGCCGCGAGACCGCCGAGGGCGTCGGCGCGGTGTCGATGGTGGGGGTCGATGGCGATCCGGATCAGGAACGGGACGGCGAGAGCGACGGCGGCCCGGCTGTCGTCGGCGCACATGCCGATCAGCACAGCCATTGCGTTACGTGCGCACCCGTCTCCGGTGCACAGCAGGCGAACGGCCTCCCGGGCCTTCTCCCCGTGAGGGAAGTTCCCCCAGGGAAGGTCGTCGAGGACGGCTCCGTCGAAGGTCCCGGGCCGGATGGTCGCCACGACGGCCCGGATGTCGAACAGACCTCCCGCGAACGAGGCCAGATCCGCCCCGTCCACCAGCGCCCGACACATCGCGAACGTCGGATCGGTCCGCCAGTCCCCCACACCACACCATCCCACCCTCAATCCACAGAGGTTCGATCATGTCCGATTCGGACGACGTGAAGCCACCGGGCAGTCAGGGCGCTGCATGCCGCAGACCATCGTGAACCCAGAAACCGCCAGCTCAGCCTGTCTGCGCCGCTTACGCGCGGGCCATATATCGCGCACATGGGCCAACTAGGACTTTTCTGGCCGATCATGTGACTCACTCCGTGTCCGTGTCGTTGATGTGGACATGGGGCGGGGTGATCTCCCTGATGCCGAGTGGGAACGGCTGCGGGCGTTCCTGCCGGTCAGCAACAGGCGTTGTGGCAGGTGGCGGGATCACCGGCAGGTGATCGACGGGATTCTGCACCGCGTTCGGACGGGCGTGCAGTGGCGTGACCTGCCAGAACGCTTCGGCCCGTGGAAAACCGTCAGCGATTGCCGCCAGAGGAGCGACGGTCTCCGCCACCCCGTCCAGGCCGTCGCCACCGTGCACAACCTCACCCTCGCCGGGTGAAACAGCAGGTCAAGCACCACTCCGCCCTACCCGAGACAGCCCTTCTGCAACACCCCTTTAGGTGGGGCGGGCGACAGCCTCGTCCCGTACGGGCTCCCCCGCGCGTCTGGCGAATCGCATGGCTACGAAGGCCCCCATGTACAGCAGGGCGACGACCAGCAGCAGGGCCTGATAGCCCGTCACCAGGGCGAGGTACTCGAGGGCGCCCCCGGTCAACGCTCCCAGCAGGTTCGCACCGAACGCGGACGTCGGGTCCGGGGCGAGCGCGAGGCGGTCCGAGAAGATGAGGTTGGCGTAGAAGACGGGGGCGAAGGCCAGGGCGATGGCAGCGGCAAGCCGAAGGGCGAACGGCAGCGAGAGCACCGCGTGCGCCGGGACGAGCCAGGCCACCGCGAGGGTGGCGAGGAGCAGCACCTGTAGGAGTGGCTGGTTGACCCGCGGCAGCCGGCGCCGGACCTCGACCCCCGCGAGGACGGCGAGCAGGACACCGATGAAGACGAGGGCGTTGACCAGCCAGGTCGTGCCGAAGTAGAGGGCGAAATTGATCACGTTCTTTGTTTCGAGCAACATGAAGGCCGCGCCCAGCAGGAACATGTCGGTGTAGCGGAGCGTGCTTCGGATGCGCACCCCGGTCAGGCGCACCGACAAGAGGCTCACCAGCAGGATCGCGCCCAGTACACCCAGGTAGAGCGTGGGGATGTTCCGGTGGAGCAGGTACGGGAAGGGGTGGTCGTCGCTCGCGGCCGCCGGCACCGCGCCGCTCGGCTGCCAAGTCTGCTTGCAGGATTGGTCGGCGGGCGTCATCCCGGCCATGAGCACGGCCGCGTTCTGGCCGAAGGTCGTCATGCAGGGGGCGTGGCCGTAGACGTCGTTGAGACTGCCGGCGAAGCGGTCGACCAGCCAGCTCGTCCGATAGTAGTTGTACATGACGAACGCACCGTTCGGCGCGAGGTGCTCGCGTGCGGCCTCGAACGCCTGCCGCGTGAACAGATAGCTCTCCAGCCGCAGGTTGCTCGCGCCGGACACCAGTGTCAGCGAGTCCGGCAGCGCCAGGACGACCAGGTCGTACCTGGTGTGCGTCCGCTCCAGGAAGGCCCGTCCGTCGTTGATGTGGACGTGCACCCTCGGGTCGTCGTAAGGCTTCGCGGGGTGCAGCTGTGCGCCGATCTGCTGCAGCCGGGGATCGATCTCGACCGCGTCCACGCGCTCCGCCCCGTACGCCAGCGCGACCGCGACGTCGTTGCCGTTGCCCGCTCCGATGACCAGCACCCGCTTGTGCGGGTTGGCGGGGGTCTGGTCGTAGGCCTGTCGGTAGTTCGAGTTCTCCTCCAGCAGCACGTGGAGTGGCGCCATGGCCTGGTGCGGGATGCCGTTGACCGAGATCGAGGGGTTGAAGAGCTGGATCTTGTAGTACGGCGACCAGGAGGAGCCGGCCGTCGTCGACTCCACGAACAGCGCGGCGACCATCGCCGTGAGGGGGATGCCGTACCGCAGGATGTTGCGCCGTCCGCCGAGGATCAAGAGTGCCGCGGCGGCGAGCAGGCCCCACACGACCGATGGGGCGCGGAGCCAGGACAGCAGGGCGAAGCACACCGAGCCGGTGAGACCGCCGAGCAGGTCGTAGCGGTAGGCGTCGAGCGGTGGAAGGAGGCGGAAATAGTCGGCGGTGATCTTGCCGATCGCCGTCATGATGACCGCGGTCAGCAGGAAGATGGCCGGCAACGTCACCCACTCGGGGAGACCGGTCACCTTCACGGAGGTGAAGAAGAGGACCTCGCTGCTGTTCTGCCGCACCTGCACCGGATACTCGCGGACCAGGACGACGAGGACCGCGAGCGGGATCGGCGCCCAGCGTTTGAGCCACTGCCCGCGCGCGGCCGGGATCAGGAACCCGAGGCCGATACCGAGGAAGGACCCCAGCAGGATGAAGTTCGAAAAGTAACTGAGGTGGACGACGTTGGCCCCCGCCCATCTGATCAGCGCCAACTCGACGAAGAGCATGGTGGCGCTGGCCAGTAGTAGCTTCCAGCGCACCGCGTCGGTTTGTCTGGTTTTGCTCAGCTTCATGCGTGCTTACAGTGCCACCTTCGGCAGAGAGGGTCGGGATGCCCTGCCGGATACGTGGCGCGAATGCTCGGGCCGGAGCAGGCGTCCGGCAACCCAGAACGGCTGTCCGCGACTGTGGTCGGTGGGGCGCGGCTGATGACCCTGTACGCGAAGACGTTCCCCGGCTCCGACGGGGCCGCCGCCGTGCGCTGGAACCGCATGGCCGCGACGGCCGCCGACCATTCCGGTGATCCCGCCGCCCGGGTCTGCGTGCGGGGCCGGGCCGCGACCGCCCTTGGGTACGAGGGGGCTTCCCTCGGCGTCGCCGACGTCCTCACCGACCAGGCCCTGGCCCTCGCCGAACGGCCCTCCTTCGGGCTGCCTGGCCGTCTTGTGGGTGACCGGCTTTCTAAAGCTTTTCGGGGCGTTGCGGGTGGGATCCGCTGGTCAGACCGCTTCGGCCCGATCGGCTTGGGCCGCCCGCCCCGTCGCCGCCGCTCCTCCCCCACGCAGACGGTGGACGGCAGCAGCACCCGCTCGAAACCGTTCAGCCCCGGATAGTCCCCCTCGGGCGCCACGGCCTCCTCCGGGCCGCGACGGCCGACGCCTCGTCGGTGAACGCGGCCCAGTCCGGCCGCCCTTCACCCCATCCACCGCTGACGAGCCCAGCGCAGCACCACCAACGCTCGACCGCCGACAGCGATCCTTCAGCGTGCCCCTGCCCCCACCACCATCACCCCTCCTCAAGCCGACACACCGCTCCGCGCCACGCCCGATCTTGGTATGAGCGGCGTCTCCTCCCCCACAGGGGGAAGAGTCCCCCACGTTCTCCACGCCGCCACCACGGCACCACCCGTCGCACGTTCGATCTGGAGCGTCGGGAGTACGAGCCCGACAGCAACAACGAGGGCAATCCCTCCTGATACCGGTCGCCTGCCGCCAACGGACCCCTTCCATACCCGGCACGGCCGTTGTGGCCGCCCACAACCACCCTGCGAGGAGTTTCCGTGCTCGAAGGCTTCGGCGAAGCGCTCGCGGACCGGGAGTACTACGTGCCGCTGCCCAGCGTGGCCGACCCCGGGCCGCGCTTCGCTCCCAGCGAGGTGCCGCCGGGTCTGCGCGGCACCGCCCAGGGCATCTGGACGGCATGGGGCAGTCCGCGGACCGGGCTCGCCGAGCAGGGCTGGAAGATCCACGTGTCGGCGCGGCTGGACCGGGCGCAGCATGTGCTCGACACGGTCGCCGGTATCTGCTTCTCCGAAGGCGTGCCGTTCAAGCACCTGAGTGCCCGGCTCTTCTTCCTGTTCCTCCATCACAAACACGCCGGGCGGGCCCAAGCGGGCAAGTTCTGCGCCGTCTACCCACCGGACACGGCGACAGCCCGCCGGCTGCTGGAGCGGCTGCGCGACGCGCTCGACGGGGAGGAAGGGCCGTACGTCCTCACCGACCGGCGCTTTCGCGACTCGCGGACCGTCCACTACCGCTACGGCTCCTTCGGTGCCCGCAGCCGGCTGCGGGCCGACGGCACCCGGGAGGGGCTGGTCCGCGACGGCTCCGGCCGCGAGGTCGTGGACCTGCGGCTGCCGGCCTTCCACCTGCCGTCGGGGATCGCGGACCCCTTCGTCGAGCAGGAGGAGCAGCCGCACGCGGGCCCGATCCTGATCCGCGACTACGAGGTGACCCGCGCGGTGCGCCTGAGCAACGCCGGCGGCACTTACCAGGCCCGGGACCGGCGGACCGGCCGCACCGTCTTCGTCAAGGAGGCCCGCGCCCACAACGGCCTGGTCTTCGACGGGACCGACGCGCAGCAGCGGCTGCGGCACGAGTACGACGTGCTGCGCGAGCTGCACGCGGCCGCCCCCGGGGTGGGTCCGGAGCCGCTGGACCACTTCACGGAGTGGGAGCACGACTTCCTCGTCGCCGAGTACGTCGCCGGGCAGCCGCTGGTGGGCTGGCTGAGCCGGTCCTCCCCGCTGGCCCGCGCCGACCGCACGGCCGAGTCCGTCGCCGCGTACTACGAAGCGTGCCGGCGCCTGCTGGCCGCGCTGGACGCCTCGCTGGAGCGGCTGCACGCCGCCGGCTACCGGTTCGGTGACCTCAGCCTGGGCAACGTCATGGTCACGCCGTCGGGCGGGGTCCGGCTGGTGGACTTCGAGGCGGCCTCGGAGCTGTCCGCGGCACCCTCCGGGGTGGGCACCCCGGGGTTCACGCCGCCGCCCGGCCTGCTCCGGGCCGACGCCGATCCGCTGCTGCGGGACCGGTACGGCATGTCGGCGGTGGCGCTCGCCTTCCTGGCGCCGTTCAACGAGATCGCAGAACACGCGCCCGCCAACCTCGCGCTGCTGCGCCGCGACCTGGCGGACGTGGCTCCGCCGCAGGACCTGTGGCAGCGGGCGACCGCCTTCCACCTGACGGAGGACCGGGCGCGGGACCAGGACGGTCGCGACCGGCTGCCCTCCCCCGCCGAGCTGGACACCGATCCGCGCGGCTGCCTCACCGGCCTGGCGGAGGAGGTGGCCGCGGGGCTGCTGGAGATGGCTGACGCCGACCGGCCGGACTGGGCCTTTCCGCCCTCGCCCGAGGCGTTCCGGACCAACAGCGTGTGCCTGGCCTACGGCACGGCCGGAGTGGTGCACGCCCTGCACCGCGCCGGGGCCCCGGTGCCGGAGGAGATCCGCGAGCGGCTGCGCCGCGACACGCTGGCGCTGCGCGAAGCGCTGCCCCCCGGACTGCTCGTCGGCTCGGCCGGCATCGCCCGGGTGCTGGCCCGCCTCGGCCTGCTGGACGAGGCCGTCGACCTGCTCCGGGACGCCGACGGCCACCCGCTCACCGCCTCCTGCGGCACGCTGGCCGGCGGGCGCGCCGGGGTCGGCCTGGGCTGGCTCGCCCTGCACCGGCTGACCGGTGAGAGCAGCCACCTGGAGCGGGCCGCCGCGGCAGGGGAGGGCCTGCTGCGCACCCCCGACCTGCCGGCCACACTGGGCGAGCACGACGCCCGCGGCCTGCTGCACGGCCGCTCGGGGCTCGCCCTCTTCCTCCACCGCCTGGCCCGCGACACCGGCGAGGCCCACTGGCTGGAGGCGGGCCGCCTGCTGCTCCACCAAGAGCTGGACCGGACCTTTCCGCTGGACGACGGCGCCCTGTCCATATCCGACAACGCGCGGCTCACCCGTGCCATGCCGTACTTGGCCACGGGCGCGGCCGGTGTCGCGGCAGTGCTCACCCGCTACGTGGCCACCGCGCCGGACGAGCGCTGCGTCGCGGCGCTGCCGAGGCTGGTCGCCAACATCCGGGTCTCCTGCGCCACGAAGGAGGCGGGCCTGTACCGGGGGCTGGCCGGACTGACCTGGTTCCTGACCGAGCACGCCGAGTTCACCGGCGCGGACGCCGCCCGCAGGGACGCCGTGCGCGCCGCAACCGGCTTGCTGAAGTACGCCGTCCCGTACCGGCGCGGGGTCCGCTTCCTCGGAGCGGGTTCGCAGCGGTTCACCGCCGACCTGTCCAGTGGCGGGGCCGGTGTCCTGCTGGCCCTGCACCGCCTGCTGGTCGGCCCGCTCTTGACGGAGCCCCACCACGCGCGTCCCCGGATCCGGGCAGCAGACTGACCGCACCCGGTGGGCGTCCCATGATTGCCTCGGCCCGGCCGTGAGCAAGTCCGAGCCGGGGTATGCAGTGACCGACCGACACAACCCGACAAGGAAGTGGAGAGCATCCATGAGCCAGATCCTCGCGCTCCAGGCGCTGGACACCGAGCCGGAGGACTATTCCTTCCCTCCCTGCTTCAGCGTTGCCTGGAGCATTAGCGACATCTTCCCCGACCCGATGTAACGAGCCGGCACCTGGGGAGGGCCAGGGCCGGTGGTCCTGCCACCGGTCCCGGCCCGACGCGTTCGCCTACGACACGAACACCATCCCCCTCAGCCTCCAGGGCCCCAGCCTCGACACCAACGTGAGCGAGCCGGTCAACATCGACTTGACCGGCCGAGTGCCGTGGACGACGGTGCCCGCGTCACCTACCGGACGACCGCCTCCGGCCTTGCCCTGCGCTTCAGACCGAGGTGGAAGGCGGCGGTGTCCCCGTATCCGCCGTCGGCAACGGCCGGCGGGAGGTCCACGCCCCACGACCGTGTCTCACCGACCATGTCCAGGGCCGGCTGCCACTTCTCGACCTGGCCGACGGTTCCCGTCCTCGCCGAGGCGGGCGGCCATCGGCTCGACCGACTTGCGTCCGCCGCCCGTCATCAGTCCCCGCAGGTAAACAGTCCCCGCAGGTAAACAGTCCCCACCGCCGCTGATCCGCACGCACGAACGGCTCGAACACATCTGCCGCGAAATCCTCCAGGTCACACCGGACCGCAGCCAACTCCCGCAGACGTCACATCCGATCAACGGTACAGCCGATCACCGGACACGCCACCAGCGTCTGAACCTGGCCAATCCCTACTGGCGCGGCGAGACGACCGCATCGGATCCACCCGCCCGAGCCCGCCGCTCAGCCCGCACGCTGTCGTCGCGCCACCCGGTCCACGCGTTTCTGCGCCTCCTCCAGTTCCCCGAGCCCGTGGTGAGACCGCAGGTGCAGCGCGCGGCGGTAGTGGGCCTCGGCCTCGCCCAGGCGGCCGTGCCGCTCGTGCAGGGTCCCTCGGTAGGACAGGACCACCGCCTCCTCCTCGGGGAGGCGGGTCAACAGGGCGGCGTTCAGGGCCTCTTCCAGATGTTCCTCCAGGACCGTGTCGCCGACGGTTCCGGAGTCGAGTTCGAAGCCGCACAGTTCGATCAGGCCGCGCAGCCCGTCCAGGGAGTCGTACGGAGTGTGTCGCGCGTGCAGCCGGCGCAGCACCGACACGGCGGCGGCCTGATCGCCGATGTCGTGGCCGAGTACGGTCCCCAGCGACCGGAGGGCGTCGACGAGCGATTCCGACTGGTCGTGGACGGCGGCATGGGTGGCCGCGTCGGCGAACGACACCGCGGCGAGCACCGGATCGTGCCGGCGCGCCACTCGGCCCCGGTTGAGGAGGCACCCTGTACGCAGGGCGGCGTCGCCGCGGCAGAACGCGGACCAGTACACCGCCGCCGTCAGGTTCTCCAGCGCCTCCTCCAGCCGCCCTTCCTCGGCGAGCCGGCATCCTTCGGCATTGAAGTGCAGGCACGACCCGCGGACCTCCGGCACCGGAGTCGGGTCCAGCTCGGACAGCCGGTCGCGTACGGCGGCCAGCGCGTCGGCGTCTTCCAGTTCGACCGCCAGTGCCTCGGCGGAGACCCAGGCGTCGATGCCTTCCTTCGGTGCGTCGGGGAACGACATCGTTCCCCTGTTGACCAGGGTGATCAGCCGGGAGACGCGGTAGTCGTGACAGGCCGCCAGATCCGCCGCGCTCCGGATCAGCTCCAGCGCCCTCTTCCCGTCCCCGAGTTCGGCCGCGCAGGAGGCGGCGTTGCCGAGTGCGCGCACCTCGTCGGCGTGGTCGCCGATGGCCCGGTCCAGGGCGGCGACCTCCTCGTACAGCCGGCCGGCCGTTCCGTGATCGCCCTCCCGCTGGTGCGCGTCGGCACATTCGCCCAAGGCGTGGGCGAGGCCCCTGCGGTCGTCTCGTTCCCGTAGCGATTCCGCCCGCCGACCTTGGTACTCCCGGGTCCGCTCGAAGCACCCGAGGTCGAAGGCCGCCGTACCGGCGAGGTCCAGCAGCTGCTCGTGATGCCGCGGGCTGCGTGAGCCGCCGAAGAAGCCGCCCCCGAGGCAGGAGTCCACGATCTCCTCGAAGCGCCCCCATGCCCGGGCGTCCGCGCCCCCGCCCGAGCGGACCTCCAGCTCGGCGAGCGCCGCCCGGGACTGCCGGAGGGCGTAGTCGTCGTGAAGGGAGCGGTACAGGAGGACCGGTCCGGCCCCCGCGAGCATGGGGTGCGCCTCGAAGCGTTTCTCCCCGACCACCGCCACCTGGTGCTTGTCCGCCTCGGCCAGCTCGAGGGCGCGGCGGTGGTATTCCAGGGCGGTCGCCGTGTCCCCGGCCGCAGTCGCTGCCACGGCCACGTCGGTCAGCGCCTGCCAGCGCCGGCGCGCTCCCCAGCCGGCCGCGATCTCCAGCCGTGCCCGCAGGATCCGCAGCGCCTCCTCGTGCCGCTCCGCAGCACTGCGCACCCGGCCGAGCAGGGCCAGGACGTCGTGCAGAACGGCCGTGTCGCCGCAGACCTCCGCCAGCAGCCTGGCCCGGTCGAGGTCGGCCCCTGCTGCCGACACGTCGTCGAGCAGGGCCTGCACGCCGGCCCGCTCGACCAGGGCCCCGGCCAGCTCGGCGTCGCGGCCGTCCATCTGCGCGGCCCGGAGCCGGGTGGCGGCGACATCCACGGCGTCCTTGCCCCTGCCGGCCCGGCACAGAGCCTCCAGCCCGGCCCGGAATGCGACCTTGTCCCGTACGGCGGAGACAGAAGCCATGCGCAGGCATCGCTCCAGGGCCTCAACGGCCTCGTCCACCTCGCCCCACAGCAGATGGGCCCGGCAGCTGTAGAGCAGGGTGGTCGTCTGTCCGGGCTTGTCGGCCGTCTCCGCACACAACTCCAGCGCCCGGGCCAGCAGCGGGCGCGCGTCGCTCTCGTGTCCGATCATCGCGTAGGCCAGACCGAGCCCCGCGAAGTTCTGTGCACGGGCCGTGGTGTCGTCCTCGCTGAGTGCCAGCGAGAACTCGAAGTGCGCGACGGCCCGAACGTAGTCCTCGCGGTCGCAGTGGGCATCGCCGAGCGAGCCTTCCAACACCGGGACGAAGCTCCCGGCGCCGAGCCGGTTCGCGGCCTGCAGGGCGGTGTCGAGCAACTCCAGCCGGTGCTCGGGGGACTGCCGTACGGTCCAGACCACCAGGGGTGGTCCGACGGCCAACAGGATGCAGAGCCGGGCGGCCCGGTCATCGGTCGCGGCGTTCTCGATGATCCAGGGATACGCCTGGAGCAGCCGCGGCAGTACCAGTTCGTCCAGCCTCGCCGTGTCCTGCCTGTCCTCCCCGACGAGCGACTGCGACAGCTCGACGAACTCCTCGACCCGCACCTCGGCCTGGGTGATCCTGCTGTTGTACACGTGGTCGAAGCTCACAGGGCCTCCAGCTCAGAGGTTTCCGAGGTTCCCCAGCAGCCAGCGCGCGTAGAGCGCCAGGACTGCGTGCAGCCGGTAGGTCTCGGGACCCACCGTCTCCAGGAGCCCGCGCGCAACCAGCGTGCGCACCGTCTCCTCGGGCCGAGGCTTGTCGGCGCCGATGTCCGGCGCCGGAATGGCGGCCCATTCGCGGGCCGCCTGGTCCAGGGTGAAGATGCGGGGTTTGCCGTCGAAGGAGCCGAGGTAGGCGAAGCGCAGCCGACTCACGGGATCGAGGACGGACACGCTGCGGGAAAAGACGGCGGCCACGGTGGGGCTGGTGTCGTCGACCAGGCCGGCCAGGTCCGGTGGCGGGGCCTCTGACAGCAGCTGGGCGTCTCGCCCGAGGGCGGCGATGAGCGACTGGACGGACAGCCCTGACTCGAGGTGGGCCGCGAGGAGGGTGGCGGCGACGTTGAGTGCCAGCGGCAGCCCGTCGAGCCGTTCGACGAGTGCGCGCACGGCCTCGGGATGGGCGGCGGCGACCTCCGGAGCCTGTAGCTCGATCAGAGTGAAGGAGGCCTGCGAGGTCAGCACCTTCAGGGGGTACACCTGGTGCCGTCCCGAAGCCACGGCAGCGGCCACGGCCGGCTGGCGCGTGGTCACCACGTGGGCACAGTGCCGGCCGCCCACCAGAAACGGGGCGGCCTCGGCCGCTGCGAAGACGTCGTCGACGATCAGCAGCATGCGGCGATGGCGCAGCACCGCGGACAACCGGGACGAGAGGTAGGCGGCGGGCCAGGCCGGATCCGGCTCCTGGTCCAGCGCCCGCACCCATCGGGCGAGTTCGGCGCGGGTCTGCTCCTTCGCCCCCAACCCGAGGTTGGCCCAAAGGATGCCGTGCGGGAAGGCCCGGCCCATCTCCTCGTCGTGGGCCAGGTGGGCCGCCATGGTGCTCTTGCCCACGCCGGGCAGGCCCTGAACGGCCGTCACCACTTGAAGTCGTGGGGTGTCCCCGTCGGACGGTGGGATCAGGCGCGCGCGCAGGTGGGCGCCGTCGGCGTCCCGGCCGACGAAATGCCGCGGGGGAGGCAGTGCCAGCCCGATCACCCGGTCCCCGGCCGACACTTGCGGCAGCCGGCTCTCGAGCGTTCCGATCACCACGTAGTGGAAAAGAGCGCTGCTGGAGCGCTTCACCGCAGCCATCACCTGCGTGCGCAGCCGGGCCGTGACGTCACGGAGGAAGTCGTCCAGATCGAATCCGAGCGAGCGGAGGTCCGTGCCCTGGTCCTGGAGGAGAGCTGCCAAGTCGCCCAACTCCGGAGCCGTGCCGGCCAGTGCAGCGTCGAGCAGGCGCTCGGCCACGTCCTTGCGCGCGAGAACGGGGCTCAGCGCCGATTCCACGTGTTGGGCCCGGTCCACGAGATCGATCCGCTCGCCGGACTCCGCTCCTTCTCCGATCAGGAGCTCCGTGAGGACCTCGTGCAGCACCCCTTCGGTGATCTTGCGAAGTTCGGCGACCTCCGGTCGCCGCCACTCCTTGAGCTTGGTCAACAGCATCTGGCCTGCGAGCCGCCCGGCCATGCTGGCGATCACAGTGACGGGATCCACGCCGGTTTCCCCCTCCCACCGCCGTACTGACGCCTCCTTACCCGTCACGCCGGGGACGCACACCCCGGCCGCGTGCCGCCGCAGTACCCGGCTTCGTGAAGCTCCTTGGTGGGTTGGTTGCCGCACAACACGGCGGCCCGCACCCGCTGACTCGCCCTGCCGTACGCAGGCAACCCGTTGTCCGTGGCGGTGTACCGGTGTTCAGGTGGGTCATGCCATCCGGGCTGCGGAAGTGCTGCGAGCCCCCGTTGCTGAGGGTGGGGTCCGGCGGCCGCTGAGCAGTGGCAGGTACGCGGCTACGGGAGCGGTGTCGTAGTGGAACAGCATGACACCGTCCCAGGAGTCATCGAGGTGGAGTGCAACAGCCCGGTGTGGAATTCCCAGATCGTCTCGACGGGGTGGAGGCGTCAAACCTGGCGTTCCAGGCTTCCGCTTCGAAGGGCCCGTCGCTCAGCCCACCCGCTTCCCCGCCCCCGTCAGCAGCCGAGGGCGGAGGCCCCCTGATAGAACTCAACGTCGATGGTGGACGGGGACCCTAGATCCCGACAGATTCAAGCTCAGGAGGTGTACGGGAGGTCTCTGTGGTGGAGTTCGACCATCGTGGGCTCCGTCACCTGGTACACGGCGGTGCGCTTGATCGTCACCACGGCCGCCGGATCTGAATCACCGCGGGTGAGGTACACGACGGTTGCCTGCCTCCGAGGCGTCGACGAGACGGAGATCGACACCACGGGCGTACGGTCGCCGAGTGAGGCCGCGGCGGCCGGTACCGGAGTCCCGGCATCGTTGCGCCATGTGACGAGACCGTAGAACTTGCCCGTACCCCCGGTGGTGACCTTGATCGCTCCTACGGCATCCGCCGCCGGGTCGCCTGTCATGTCCCCGATGCCGCACTGTGGCTGCAGCTCGATCAGCACGCCGTCCCCCTCCCACCGGCCATCCCTGAGGGCGATCGTCCCCGCAGGGCCGTCGGGCAGGCGCAGCGTCGAGTTCTGCAGCTGGGCGTTTCGCAACTGATCGCAGGTCAGCGCACGCGCCGAGCCGCCGCCCGGCTCTTTCGAAGCATCCGGCGACGGCTTGGCCGATTCCTTTCCGTCACTGGTGTCCGAGCCGCCGGGCGCCTTCGACGAAGCGGACGGCTTGGGAGGTGTCGCTCCCGAGTCCTTGCCGCCATCCCCCGTGTCCTGACACCCCACCGCGGCCGATGCCACGGCGAGGGCGCCAATCAGCGACACGCCCCGTCTCGCCCAGCTCCTGCTCCTGCTCCTGCTCCTCTTCACGGCAGGTCCCCCCTTTGTTCGCTTCGCCATGCCGCGTACATGGCCGAAGACGCGCCATATCGCGCCACGGTTGCGGACAGCCGGCAGGCCGCCTCGACCACCCCCGCCCGCCACCCTCGCGCCCCTCCAAGCCCGGGTCCGCGCCCCGGATGCCGCCACCTGCCTATCTGGTGACGGTCCTCGGCAGCGGCTCCTCGGCGCGGTATTCCTGCCAGGTCCTGATGCACCTCTGACCGGCCACCGGTGTAGCGCGGGTGGGGGAATGAACGCGCCACCACCAAGCGTCTCGCCCCACTGCCGCCGTCTTGCTGTCCGCGCTCGCACTCCGTGCGACGGATTGCAGCGCCAGAAGACCACCGGCACGCTGCGACCAGGGCCGCGTCCCCGTCGGCTGCCGGATACACCTGCCCTCGAGGACGAGAGAGTGAAGTGGATACCGGTAGCCTTCCCCTCGCCGGCAATCAAGGCGCGACGAGCCGGCCATCCGTTTCCGCTCGTTCCCCAAGAGGACGCAACACACATGTTCAAGGTCAACGAATACTTCGACGGCACGGTCAAGTCGATCGCCTTCACCCAGGAGCAGGGGCCGGCAACCATCGGTGTCATGGCTCCCGGCGAGTACGAATTCGGCACGGCCGCCCCGGAGATCATGCACGTGGTCAGCGGCGCCCTGACCGTCAAGCTCCCCAACGCCGCCGATTGGGAGACCTTCTCCACCGGCAGTCATTTCAAGGTCCCGGGCAACAGCAAGTTCCAGCTGAAGGTCTCCCTCGAAACCGCCTACCTCTGCGAATACCGGTAGGTGGGAGGCAGGCGATGTTGACCAGGGGTCTGGTGGTGACAGGCGCGGCCGTCGTGGCGAGTGGTGCGGACCACCACACGATCCCGTCTCTCCTGGCTCCTGGTCGCCTAGGAGCTGTCCGGTCGATCATGTGACTGCCTGCTCATCGGGTCGTTGTTCTGCTGGGTATGGGTGGGGATCGGCGAGGTGCGTTGTCGGATGCCGACTGGGATCGGCCACGGCCGGTCCTGCCGGTGAGCAATGGTCGGTGCGGGCGGTGGCGTGACCACCGGCAGGTGATCGACGGGATTCTGCACCGCGTGCGGACCGGGGTGAGCTGGCATCATCCGCCGGAGCGGTTCGGTCCTTGGAAGACGGGCTCATGTCGCGGGACGCCCAGACAGCGGCTTGTCGGCCACATCGGCCGGCTCGACACCGGGGTGTCGCTGCTCCCCCAGGCCCCCATGCCGACCCGCGAACCGAACACCCTCGGCGTCCTGATCACCCGCATCGACCTCGCGGCGACCCAGACCGCACTCCAACAGGCCGCCTTGAAGTCGGAGTTCCAGCACAGCTCCGGCAATTCCAGCCTCAGTCTCATCGACGACTCGTGGGACTACGCCGGTGCCAGGCGCGAGGCCTGGCACGCCGACGAGCTGGATTCCCAGCGCCTGCGGGCCGCCGAGGCCCGGGCTTTCGGCGAACGCCCCGGCGCCGGCGCCGGCACCATGCTCATCCCCTGCCCGCCGCTGGGCTCGATCACCTACCCGGGCTGAGGAGGACCGCACCGGCACGGCGGCCGGTGAGGCTTCTTGGCCGGCTCCCGTCCGCCATTTCGGGCGAGGCTGGTGAGAACCGGCTACAGGGACCGCGACGCCCCCGCCGGCCGGCGGGGGCGCGGTGGCAGGTACTCAGGCTTCGGTCAGCCAGCCTTCTTCAAGACCGCCCAGAACAAACCCGTTCTCGAAGCGCACCCTGTATCTGATCTGAGCGCCGACTCCGGTGTCGAGCCCTCCGTGCCGGATGATCTGCTGACGGAGATTGTCGATCAGGCTGGCTGTGTGGCCATCGAACTGGACGCCGCGGATTCGCCGTTCGAATTCCGCGAGCCCGTCCTGGGCCACGCCGCCGGCCTCCTTTGCCGAGCCCGTGACGATGCCCTCCAATCCCTCGGCCAGGCACAGCGGACCGGGGAAGCCGATCCTGGCCGCCGTGTCGTTTGCGGTGACCTGCACATCCCTGGTCAGCTTCACCTTCGCGCCGGTCTCGTACGGCATGGGTGTACCCCCCTCGTTCGATCTTGGCCGTGATCATGGCAAGCGTAGTCGGGATGCCATGGAAGGAATGGGTGTCCGGCAAGATCAGGGGCCCCACGGCTGGCCAGGCGGGGCCCTTCGTATCGGCCTCGGCCTGCAACTTCTCGAAGATCCGCTTCCAGGTCAGGCGCGCAGGGCGCCGGGGGGTCCAGCCGTGATAGCCGAGTGCCTTCGCGATGACGGGGGCCGGGGCTTGGAGAACGAGCTGACGGATCGCGGATGACCTGCCGGCCGAGGGCGGTGACGAGGAGGGGTAGGAGTCAACGCGCCGAGCGGTGCAGGATCGGCCCGGGTCGCCGCCGGGTTCGTCTCCTCTATACGCACCCCGTCAGCCGCGTCGTCCGCCTCACCGTCGACGACGTCGTCGACGACGAGACCGCCGTCACCGTCCGGCTGGGAGACCCCCGCTGCCGGTGCCCCACGCGGGCCTACCTGCGGTCCCGCCAGCACCTGCCCCTCCCGCCAGCAGCAGGAGCTCACAGTGGCTCTTCCCCCGGCGTCAGCCCAGACGTTCGATGAACCCGGTCAGCCTGCACGTCTATCTGCGCGACATCGCCGGGTCACGCATTGGGCGCAGGCCGTGGCCGGGGGTGCTGGGGTGATCCTCCGATAGTGCGGCTGATCGGCACGATGACGGCGGACCGTCACACCGCCTGGTCGAGCGGAGCTTGGGTGTTCTCGGCCAGGAAAGTGGCAATCACGCTGGCGGCGGCGTCGACTTGTTCCTGAAGTCTGCGGCGGTCCGGTTGCTCTTGTGGAGTCGCTGCCGAAGCGTGGTGAGGTCGTGATCGCGCTGCCGTGCGAGTGCCGCTACGGGGCTGGCTTCTGTGCGGGCGTCCCATTCGGCCAGGATGCTGGTGGCCCTTCTTGGTCGGTTTGCCGTCTGTGCGTCGGGGGTGTCCCGTCAAGCGCCCCTCCATCGCCTCGCGGAGAGCTTTGCCGGTAGTGGCTGACACGGTGGTCGTAGTCATCGGCCGTCCCTTCGGATGACGAGGTCGATCTGGTGGAGTTGTTCGATGAGATGGGCTCTCGGGCGCGCGGGAGCCTGCCGGTGGCGAGCAGGTCTTGCAGCGTGGCGCGCTCGGCGGTCCAGATGGGCAGGTGGGCGGGGGCGATGACGCTGTTCGCGCATCGCGCGGGGTTGGCAGCGGTCGAGGAGGGGGCCTTGGTGGCCGTCGGGGATGACAGCGTCCTCCAGGCATTTCGCTCCGACGGGGTTGGTGTCGTCCATGGTGCAGTGGTTGCCGCCTGTCGAAGTCCAGCCGGTCAGCCCGCCGTCCACGGGCGGCGTTTGTCGGGGTTGCGCACTGCCCAGATGTGCGTGATCCGCTCGTCCGCGACATCGAACGCGTACACGGCCACGGTGACGCCCTCGTGCTCGATCACCAGCCCGGCCCGGCCGTTGACCGTGCGCTCCAGGACCGTCAGGCCGCCGGACGCCCGGACGGCGAGGTCGGTAAGGTGGCGCGCGATCCCTTCGCCGCCCTCAATCGGGTGGAGCGCGGCGGCGACCACGCCGCCGCCGTCCGCCGAGCACCGTCCGCAGGGCCGGGGTGAGGCGGGCGACCGCCGGGCCGAGGTCGGCCAAGGCGCGGGCGCCCTCGGCACCGCCCCGCGCATCGGTGCCGAGCGCCGCCTTGGCGGCAGCGAACAGCGGCCCGGTCTCTGCCCAAAGCTGAGCCCTCTGCAACACCTTTAGCCAGGAGACCCCAGCCGGCTGCCCCCGCGGGGCAGTCGGGCCCTGGTCAGATCGTGACCGGGCCGTGGGCGGTGGCGAACTCGACAGAGACCAGGCCCGGTTCCTCATCCTCGACCCAGGTGACGTCGATCCGGTCAAGGGGGTGGTCGGCCGGTTCGCCGAGGAACTCGGCGATGGAGGCGGCGTCGCCGGCGATGGAGACCCCGTGGATGGTGGTGGAGGTGCGCGGGTCAGCGCTCGGGCGCTCCTCGATGGGGACCAACCACTCAAGGAAGTAGGGCAGTTGCGGGTCCTCCAGCAGTTCCAGCAGGCCGATCTGCTTCCACCTCAGGTCGAACCCGTCGGGGCGGACACGGTGGCCCTCGGCCGAGGTCCGGCCGAGGCGGGCCTCGACCGGGGCGATGTCGTCGACGGAGACCACCCAACCGAGCCAGCCGCCGCCCTCTGCGGCGCGGCGCGCGACCGCCTGGCCGAAGGGTGCGCGGTCGGCGGCGGGGTGGTCGAGTGTGGTGACGACCTCGACGTAGGTGCCGCCGCTCAGCGGGAGAATGAAGTTGCGGGTGCCGAATCGCGGGTGCACGCCCCCGTCGACGAACCCGGCGCCGAGGGCCGATCCGATCCACTGGACGGTCGAGACGAAGCTGTCGCGGGCCACCGCATAGGACACGTGATCAAGTTGCACTGCGCCATCATCACCCGCCAACCCGTACAAATCCCGACGCCACGCCCGTCGCCCCGGCCTCGTCCGCGGTGGATTCAGCCGTGGAGCGGATCGATCACCGTCATCCCGGCGGGGGAGGCCCGGTCGAAGCCAGGCAGCCGCGCTGCCGCCTCGTCGAGGGCCACGACCCGCTCGATCAGCCGCTGCGGGGCGAGCGCTGCTGCCGCAGGATTTCGATCCGGCATGCAGCACCATGCGCACCGCGCTTCCAAGAGACAGGCTCTGGTTGGCCGAAGCGGCCTCACCCTTCTGCCTCGCCGGTCGAACCGGCCGACGCCGCGCGGAGGAAAACCAGCGCAACCAGCAGGACCATCGCCGTCTGGTGGCGCGGGGGAAGCGACTCCCACTGCCCGACTCATCTCGCGCCGAGGTTAGACGGCAAGCCGAGCTTGCCGTCTGACCTGCGCGCTTGCGCCGGGGTTTGGTGCCGACCTTGCGGTGTGCGGGTCTGGACCCGGCCAGCTGGGCATTGCTTCAACGCTGCCTGGCTCACCGGGAGGACCAGAACACCGACAATCCCACGTGATCGTCACCCGCATCACGACGACCGGCCGGGCACCGGCATCCACCGGCTATGTCAGCCACATCCTGGACCCATGCGGCATCGGACCACGGACTCTCAGGAGCACCCGCCTGGCCGACCTCGTGAACACGCTCGACCCCAAGCTCGTCGCCGCGGCCCTCGGCATGGACCCCGTTGGCATCGTGATCTACCTCGCCGACTACGTCGATCCGGGTCGCTTGACCGAGCCGAATGCACCATGGCGTCGGCGTCGGTCGACCTACTGCGGTTCCATCTGCGATGCAGATCTCTATTGGCACGCTGGGAGGTGCTGCCATCCGGAGATCAATTCGGCTGTCGGAATCGTACGGGTGCCCGATCATGGAGCGATGAGCGAGACGTCACCCCGGCAGGGCCTGGGTCTGGATGCACTGTCGGCCCTTTGGGAGCAGCGATGGCCCGCTCTGCCGGAAGGTCGTCAGATGCGGCATGTCCACCCCGATCGGTGGGTGCGCTTCCATAGCCTCCCCGGGTCAAAGCGGTACCCCGAAAGCGACGGCGAGTACGCAATCATGCTTGATCGTCATCACACCGTGTTGAACGAGTTGGGGCCGAACGACACCGAGCTGTATGTGGTCACCCGGGAATGGAACGAAGATGCCGACCCCATCGCGCGCATGCCCCAACTGCGTCAGGTCGACCCAGATGCCAGGCGCTGGAGTAGCCATGTCCACGACGATGATTTCCCGGATGACATCATCTACGAGCACGAATACGTCAGCGTCCGCCCCCGTAGCAGGCAGGCGCTGGACCCTCTGCTGAGGTTGGTCGCCGATGAGGTGATCGCGGGAGTCACGCTGGCACCGTTTGACCTTCGCTGGCTATACCACCCGTATGACGGAGGTGGAGATGTATTCGCCCCCAGCGCCAGCGTCACAGCCCTCAAGGCAGCACATCCCGACTGGCTCTCCACCCACCCGAGCGGCATGTAAGACTGCCAATTCGGCGTAGGGCGAGAGCGGACGCCGAGGCAGGTGGGGCGACCATTTCGCCCGCGCCAAACTCGAAGCCATCAGGGTCGCTCGGCGGGCCGACCAACCATCCGAGACGGCTTGAGAACAGCCGAACCTGTCGACCTTCGGCGCCACCTCGCACAGGTTCGCCGGAACATGTGCGCTTCGGAGAACGACTCGTTCGAGGCGATGGCCACGCTGTTCCTTTTCCGCCGCCGAAGTTGCAGGCTTGTTGTCACTGTCTGCGTCCCCAGCACCCCGTCCAGGCGAAGGCCCGCCCGGGCGGCCCGACAGGAAACGTGCCGCCAACACGATGGATTCGGCGTCATCGATTGGCGGGGTCGAACCTGAGTCGTCCACCAACCGGTAGAAGGTATCCCTCCCAGCGCTCGTCAGGAGCGAGGCCGTTGAGCTGTTCCGCGTAGGTTTCGCCGGAGAGCTCGAAGCCGATCAGTCCGAGCCGGAACGGAACCTCCTGGAAGATGTCGGCCCCGATGGCGGCGAGCCAGTTGTCGAGCGTGCGCCGCCATTCGAGGGATACCGCTCCGCCGTCCTGGCCGAACGGAACCCGCCGATCTTCGTGTCCACACGCGAGAGGGCGCCAACGGGCAGGTAGAACGCGAGCCAGTCCGTGCCGTCGTCCTCGCGGATGGCCAGACAGCCGCAGACGACCCGCCGGCCGCTCGGGAGTGCGACAGTCCCCCGCAGATGACCGAACTCGGCCAGCGAGGACACGGTGCAGGAAACCTCATCCTCTTCGCCGGGCTCGCGATCGCGTCTGCCATAACAGCCGTCGATGGCAGCGGCCCGCCACAGAGCCGAGAGCCCGAGCTCGAGGAGCTCATCGCTCCTGTCACCGATCTCGATCGCCAGTTCGTAGAACCCGCCGGACCAGTTCTCATCGTCGGTGAACGATGCGGGATCGTGCATGGGCGGAACTCCTCCGGCTCGTTCGAACGGGCGGCCCGTGCCGAATCGCTACGCGCACGGCACGGGCCGCCTTGCATCATCACAGAGCACCAGGACCGAAGGCCCACTCCGAACTGTCCGAACCAGCAGCCCGCCTCCGGCAAGGGGGCTCGTCATTGCCGTGACAACAGCCTGCCTAGTGACAACTACCTTGCTTCGGCTCACAAACCGTGCCGAAGCGCGATAGCTGTCACCAAGATCGGTACTGACCTGCGGGATCTGCTCAGGTGGAGCGAAGTGGTTGTCACCGGATCGGCACGGCACGGGGGACCAATCGTCGGGTCGGCACGGTTGTCGTCACTGATCACGCCGGCATTTCAGCCGGCGAGGTGAGCGTCCTCGATGTGGCAGAACCGGCGGTCTCGCTCAGCCATCTGTGTCCGCGGACCAGCTGAGCGCAGAACGACGTCCAAGGCCCGATCAGGATCGGCGGCATAGCTGTTACTGAACCACGCCATGTTCGCCTCGACCACCGCCCACTGGTCGGCGGCGCCGTGTTCAGGTGTGGCCAGGAGCCCGATGTCCACCACCACTGCGCTGGGCAGGCCACCGCCGCACGTGGCCAGGAGATCATCCGCGAACTCCAGGACAGCGTCTTCATAGCGGTGCCCGTCCAGCCGCTCGGCGTCGAGACGGCCGAAGGTGGCGTACTGCGAACCCGTGCGGACCTCGCCGTCCAGGAGGTACAGGCGAAACTCCGCCGCCCAGGTCACCACGTCGCTGATCTGTACTGGCACGTCCAGTGACAGCTCCGGCCCTGTCGGGAGGCAACCACCGCCGGCGTACACGGCGGCCGGGAAGCTCTTGTCACTCGGCGGCTTGACGAACGCCGGTCGGGACAGACAACGCGCCTCGGCCAGGGTCGCCATGGCGATGCGCCGTCCGGTGTACTCGTAGGGCAATGTGGCCAGCCAGTCGTCAGACGGCTCCAAGAGTGCGACCTCAAGGGCATCCACGACGCGTGCCGCGAAAGCGGGGCCGCCATAGTAGTGGCCACCACGCCTCCCCATGGCAGCGCCCGCACCGCCATGGGCGGGAAGTACTTCTACGTCCATCCCCCGCCGATGGGCCGACGTCGAGAGCAGCTCGGATGTCGTGGTGTATTGCGGCGCCAACGCCAGGAAACCATGCTTCGTCACGATCACTGACGATGCCACCGATTCGCCCGAACGGTCCACAGCGTTCGGGCCCACACCTCGGGACCACCCAGCCGACCAAAGGACTCACTGACGCTCGGCCTTACCCGGAGCGGTGAACATCAACCGTTGGTGTCAGGCCCTTCGATCCGGTGGCATCTACCACGACCAATCGCAGCGATCGGAGCCGAGTCGTCGATCTTGGCGACAGGAAGGCTGCCTGTGTGCGGTGCGGGCGGGGAGGAACTGCTCGGATCAGAGGTCGAATTCGATGTGGTCGATGTCGGTAAGCTCCACGAGGAGGCCAGCCACCCGGCGGCCGGGACCTGCTGCTCGGCTTCGGAGGCGCCGGCGTCCTGGCGGTGGTCATCTGGCAGAGCGTCCGCGGGGCGGTCAGGGCGTAATCGGCGAACAGTGCCTCCATGTGTGCCCGGCGGTCCCTTCCCTGTAGGGCGCGCCTGGAGGAGCTCCTGGCCGTCGATCTGCAAGACGTCGAACGCGACGAAGTAGGCGGGCGTGCGGGCCACGAGGGCGGCGCTATGGGCGCGGGCGGCCGCCCTGCGCTGCAACGCCTCGAAGGACAGGGCGCCTGCCTCGGGGTCCCACACGAGCAGCTCTCCGTCCAGGACCAGGCCGGCCGGGAGCTGCTCGACGGCGACCGCGACCAAATCGGGAAACCGGTCCTGGATCAGGGAGCGCGCCGGATCCGGAGCAGCACCCGCCCGCCTGTCTCGGTCGGGGTGAACAGCAGGGCGCGGTGCCCGTCGAACTTCTGCTCAAAAGGCGGCGCCGCCCGCCGGCACTCCCGGGCCTGGCCGCGCCTCGGTGGCCCGCGCCGGCATCGGCTCAACCGGCGGTTTCAGCGGCACCACGTGCCTCCCTCCTCAGTCGGGCCGGGCAGCCGCGCTCTTTACGTGCCCCGTGCCGTCGCGGTTACCTGGAGCGCACAAGGACGAGCCACCGGGGGGCGGGCATGGCGAGCTGGCACGGGGGATGGGCACGCGGGCTCTGGCGGACCGCAGTGGCGCTGGCCGCGCCGCCCCTTGCCGCGGCCCTGGCGTTCGGGGTGGCCTGGGAGTCGGCGTACGGGTCGGTGGGCACCTGGGGGTTCTTCCTCGGCGGGCTGCTGCTCCCGCTGGTTCTGCTCGGCTGGCACGCCGCCCTCGCCTCGCGGCGCGGAGCCTCGCTCATCGCGCTGTCCGCACTCCCTGCCGGTCTCGGCGCCATCCTGGCACTCGCCTCCGTGGGGCACAGCACGCTGGAGGACCGGGGCGTCGAGATCAGCTGCATCGTGTTGAAGGTCACCGAACACACCGAGACGGAATCCTCCATGGACGCCGACGGCCACTGGACCTCCACGACCCGGACCTCGTACGACCATCGCCTGGACTGCCCCGCGGGCGGCCCGAAGCACCTGGACATGCCCTCGCGGCTCGCGAAGGAGGGCGAGTCCCTGGCGGTGGTGCACGACCCGCAGGGCAAGGTCTCCCCGCGGGCCGCCGGGGACGTCCACGGCTGGGGCCTGCGCACCGCAGCCGAAGTCGCGGTCGGGGCGGCGGTGCTCCTCGGGCTGGCCGGCGGAATCCGGGAAGCGTACGAGAAGCGGCGCCGGAGGCCACGGCGGCCGACAGGGCGGTGAAACGCCCGCCCGAGGGCGGCACCCCTCCAGCGTTCCGCCACACCAACCCACAGGCGCGACAAACACCCCACCCATCAGACGACAACAGCCTCCACCAGCAATACGACACCCCGATACGGCCACACCCCAGCCCAGCGCTGAAAACCGATGACGCGAACCCAGTGCACATCACACGACGCCCATCGCCGAAGGCACGTGGCCGCCGGGCCCGGCGCCCTCAACAGCCGGCTACGCCTGGTACTCGTCTTCGGCAAGGCACTTAGAACTCCTAACGAAATGATCTCCAAGGTGGTTGGATCACTCCGGGACTGATGATCCAGGGTGCGGGGTGGTTCGGCCGAAGCCGCGGGAAGGCGACGACGAGTTGTGGGCGGTGGCGGTGCACGCTGCGCCGCGGAGAACGTAAACGCGTCGACAGCGCCCCACGGCACCCGGCAAAGTGGCCGTCCGTGACGAGCAGTGAACTGTGGACCCGCGCGACCGCCGACCGCTACGACGCCGAGGAGACCGAAGCGTCCTCGGCTGCCGTTCTCGGACCGACTCTCGCCTTCCTCGCCGAGCTCGCCGGAGACGGCCGGGCACTGGAGTTCGCCATCGGAACCGGACGAGTGGGAGTCCCGCTCCGGGAACGCGGCGTGCCGGTAGTGGGCATCGAACTGTCCGAGCACATGGCGGCGGTGCTGCGACGCAAGATCGACGAGGACACGCTCCCTGTAGTCATCGGGGACATGGCCACCACCGTCGTTCCCGGCGAGTTCACCCTGGTCTATCTCGTCTACAACACCATCACGAACCTGCTCACGCAGGACGAGCAGGTCGAGTGCTTCCGCAACGCCGCACGACATCTGCAGCCCGGCGGCCGATTCGTCATCGAGCTGGGCGTGCCGCCTCTGCGGTTCCTGCCACCCGGCCAGGTCGCGGTGCCGTTCGACGTCTCCGAGCAGCATCTCGGCTTCGACACCTTCGACCTGGTCGAGCAGATTCTCGTCTCGCACCACTTCACCCGCGACGGCGACGACGGCCGCTACCGCCGCGAAAACTCCCGGCACCGGTACGCCTGGCCGGCAGAGCTCGACCTGATGGCACGGATCGCTGGGCTCGAGCTGGAACGTCGCGTCGCGGACTGGGACGGGGCGCCGTTCACCCAGGACTCCGCGAAGCACATCTCCGTGTGGCGCAAGCCAGCCTGAGGTCGGCCACCGGGCTGTCAATGTAGGCCGTGCCTGTCTTGAAACTCCTATCGGGAGTTCAGGCGTCGCCAGCAGATCAGTGCGCATCCGAGGGTGAGGAAGGCTTCGTGGATGTCGTCGCGTATCTCCCAACGGATCCGCAGGCGGCGGAACCAGTGCAGGTGGGCGAATGCTCGCTCCACGACGCAGCATTGGGTGCCGAGTCCGGAGCCATGCTCGGTGCCCCGACGGGCGATCAGCGGCTTCACGCCGAGATCCCAGACGAGGCGGCGGTGTACTTGTAATGGTCGTAGCCGCGGTCGCCCGGCACCACATCCGGGCGGTGCCGGGGCCAGCCGCGCTTGCCCCGCACCGGCGGCACCGCCTGAAGCAGCGGAATCAGCTGGGTGACGTCGTTGGCAAGCAGTACCAGGAGACCCTGTTGCCGCAGTTCTACGCGTCCGTGCCCGCCCACTTCAACTCGGCTACCCGGTCGTGTGACTGACTTGCGCACGTGTACGGGAATGCGACCGACCGACCGACCGACCGTCCGGACCGGCCGCGCCGCCATCCGTCGGACATGACGGACGCTACCTGGTCGCGGGCGGGATCTCCTGGCGGGCGATGCCCGTGGACTTCCCCGCCTGGGGCCGGGTCTACGCCTTCTTCCGCAGGTGGCGCGAGCACGGGCTGACCGCCGAGTTCCACGACCGGCTCCGTGGCCGGGTCCGCGAGCGTGAGTGCCGTCTGGCCGAGCCCTCGGCGGGGATCGTCGACGCGCAGTCGGTGCGGGCCGCAGCGACGGTCCCGGCCGCCTCACGCGGCTACGACGGCGGGAAGAAGGTGCCCGGCCGCAAACGCCACATCGTCACCGACACACTCGGCCTGCTCCTGACCGTCGCGGTCACCCCCGCGAACACCGGCGACCGGGAAGCGGCCGTGGACCTGCTTCCACGGCGCGCCCGAATCCCAGGCAGCGCAATCGGCCCGCAGACCTCCGCGGCATCGTCGCACGTCGGCAGCCCGAGACGGGGCTGCACACATACGCGGAGCAAAGCGAAGCGGAGCAGGCGGGTGATGTGACCGGCAGCCGGGCACGGCGTTGTTCCGGCATGGCGACGCCGTGACCGAGACCCGCCTCAAGCTGCTGACCGAGGACGAAGGCAAGGCCGTCATGATGCCTCTTGCGGTCCTCGAAGACGAGGCACGCTCCGAGCAGGTCCGCCTCGCCGCAGGTGAGATGCGATTCCGCCTCGGCTCACGCCTCGCCGCGCCGACACACCCGGACCCCCTAACTGATCGTTTCAGAATGAGTTGAGTCGCGGGTCTTGTGCTCGGCGATCTTGGTCGGCAGGGTGTCCGGGGTGCGTGCTGATCTTGTTCCTGACG
>NZ_JBHWJY010000019.1:0-113030 GCF_042731135.1 Streptomyces sp. NPDC059874 | reverse complement strand
CCCCTTGGGGGAGCGGCGGGCGGCCGCATATCTTGCGGGCATGGACCAGTTGCTGCCCTCGCTGCCGAAGTCCCGTACGGAGCCCGACGGTTCTGCCGTGATCCGGGTCCTCAGCTACAACATCCGCTCGCTGCGCGACGACGAGGACGCGCTGGCCAGGGTCATCCGGGCGTGCGAGCCCGACCTGGTCTTCATCCAGGAGGCGCCGCTGTTCTTCCGGTGGCGCAAGCACGCCGCCAGGCTCGCCGCGAAATCCGAACTGGTGGTGCTGAGCGGCGGGGCGACGGCGGCCGGGCCGCTGCTGCTGTGCTCGCTACGGGCCTTCGTGGAACGCACCGAGGACGTGCTGCTCCCGCTGACCCCCGGCCTGCACCGGCGGGGCTTCGCCACGGCGGTGGTCCGCTTCGCGGGGGCCCGGGTCGGGGTCGTCAGCACCCACCTGTCACTGGACACGGCCGAACGCGGGGCGCAGGTGGAGCTCCTCCTGGACCGGGTCGCGTCGATGGACGTGCCGTACGCGATCGCGGCCGGTGACGTGAACGAACCCGCGGGGGGCCCGGCCTTCAGCCGGCTCTCCGAGACCCTCCAGGACTGCTGGACTGTCGCCCCGTGGGGCGGCGAACAGACCTTCCCGGCGGCGGCGCCGGACCGGCGGATCGACGCGGTGTTCGCGACGCGGGGGGTGGAGGTGCTGGCCTGCGGTGTCCCTGCGGGCCTGCCGGGGATCTCCTCCGCGGACCTCGTCTCGGCCACGGACCACCTCCCGGTCCTGGCCGCCCTCCACCTCCCCGCTGCGCGGTAGCCCCACAGGTCCGGCGCGCCGCCGCTGCGGGGGCGCTGCCCCCGGACCCCCGCGCCTCAAACGCCGGCGGGGCTGGAATTGCCGCTGCGCGGCAACCCAGCCGCGCCGGGCAGGCGGCATCAGCCGAAATCCAGCCGCTCCGGCGTTTGAGGAGCCGGGGGGGGAGCCCCGGTCTTTGAGCCGCGCCAGGCAGGCGGCATCAGCCAAATCCAGCCTCGCCGGCGTTTGAGGCGCGGGGGTCCGGGGCGGAGCCCCAGGGCCTCGGGCGGAGCCCGCGGGTGCTTGCACGGGTCCGGGCGGAGCCCGGGGGGCAATTCCAGCCCCGCCGGCGATTGAGGCGCGGGGCCGGCCTACACGACGGCGCCGCGCCCCGGGTCGTCGTCATCGTCGTCGCCCTGCGCCATCCGCCCGACGAGCGTCGCGAAACCGCCCAGGAAGCCGCCGATGCCCAGCGTCGTCAGCCACCAGGTCATCTCCCACTGCAGCAGCACCGCCAGGAGCAGCAGTACCGGGCCGCCGACCACCGCGAGCCACGCGAACTTCGACGTGGTGTCCGCCTCCGGCAGCTCGGGGTCCGGGGGGACGAAGTGGGCCTCGTCCTCCGTCGGCTCTGCCGGCGTGTGGTCCCGCGGACCCGAGCCGGGGCCCGTGCCCATGCCGACGCCCGGGGCGAAGACCACCGAGCTGCCCAGAGCCGGCGCGGCCGGGGGCTCGGGCTCGGCCTCGGCCTTCGGCTCCGCGTCCGGCGGCAACGGCTTCACGTCCTCCTCCGGCAGCAGCAGGTTCTCGATCGGCCGGAACGGCCTGGCCCCCGGCGGGTCCGGCGGCTCCTGCCCGTACCCGGCGACGATCGCCGCCCACGCCGCTTCCTCGTCCAGCGGCGGAACTCCGCCCGACTGTTCCTCGTGCTCAGCCACCCGCCTCCGCCCCCTCCCTGCCCACGCTCTCCGCCAGCCGGCCGACGAACGCAAAACTGTCCGCGAAGATCCGCTCCGCGTCGTGGTCCAACGTCGCGACGTGGTAGCTCTGTTCCAGCAGGGTCTCGGTGACGTCCCTCGAAGAGATCCGGGCCAGGATCCGCGCCGAGTCGACCGGCGGTACGACATGGTCCCGCGGGCTGTGCAGCAGCAGCACCGGCTGCGTCACCTGCGGCAGCTCGGCGTCCACCATCTGCAAGAACTTCCGCAGCGAGTGCGCGGCGCGGGTCGGGACCCGGTCGTATCCGACCTCCTCCGAGCCCGGCTTCGCGATGTCGCTGGCGATGCCCGGCGTCGACCGGATGAAGTGCTTGGCGACCGGAAGGGCGACGGCCAGCGGGTCGTGCACCTTGTTGGCGGGGTTGACCAGGACGAGGCCGCTGATCGCGTCCCCGTGCTTGGACGCCAGCCGCAGGGTGAGCGCACCGCCCATGGACAGCCCGAAGACGAAGACCTGCTCGCACCGGTCCAGCAGCTCGCGCAGCGCCCGGTCCACCTCCGCGTACCAGTCCTGCCAGCCCGTGAGCTGCATGTCCTGCCAGCGCGTCCCGTGCCCGGGCAGCAGCGGCAGGGACACCGTGAGCCCCTTCCCGGCGAGATACTCGGCCCAGGGACGCAGCGACTGCGGGGAACCGGTGAAGCCGTGGCAGAGAAGGACGCCGACCTCTCCGCCCTCGTGGCGGAACGGCTCGGCTCCAGGGAGGACGGGCACCAGGGTCTCCTTGATCATGATTTACATCAGGTGGGTGCGTTGCTCTGTGTGACTTCACCGTACGCGACCGGGCCGGCACCGACCAGGGTCGTCGGGGCCGCTGCCGGGGGAGCCAGGGGATAAGGTCTGTTCGACAGGACACAGGAAGGTTTTCGAGTTGATCTACGGCGCAATGAAGTTCTCCATCGGCGGGTCCCTGAAGCTCGCTTTCAGGCCGTGGGTGGAGGGCCTGGAGAACATTCCCGCCGAGGGGCCGGCGATCCTCGCGAGCAACCACCTGTCCTTCTCCGACTCCTTCTTCCTGCCGGCCGTGCTGGACCGGAAGGTCACCTTCATCGCGAAGGCGGAGTACTTCACCTCCCCGGGCGTCAAAGGCAAGCTGACGGCCGCCTTCTTCAAGGGCGTCGGCCAGCTCCCGGTGGACCGCTCCGGTGCCCGCGGGGCCGGCGAGGCCGCCATCAAGAGCGGCATCGAGGTCATCGAGCGCGGGGAGCTGTTCGGTATTTACCCCGAGGGGACGCGTTCACCCGACGGTCGGCTCTACCGGGGCAAGCCCGGCGGGCTGGCCCGGGTGGCCCTGGCCACCGGCGCGCCCGTGATCCCCGTGGCGATGATCGACACGGAGAAGATCCAGCCGCCCGGCAAGGTGGTCCCCAAGCTGATGCGCCCCGGGATCCGGATCGGCAAGCCGCTGGACTTCAGCCGCTACCGCGGCATGGACGGCGACCGCTTCATCCTGCGCTCGGTGACCGACGAGGTCATGTACGAGATCATGAAGCTGTCCGGCCAGGAGTACGTCGACATCTACGCGACGGCGGCCAAACGACAGATCGCCGACGCGGAGAAGGCCGAGAAGGCCGAGAAGGCCGAGAAGGGCGACCAAGGCGACAAGACGGAGTAGGGCGGGCGGCGTTACCGCCCGCGGCAAGGGAAACGGCAGCGGCGGGGCGGGGTGGGGAAGATGGCGAAACGCGAACGCGTCGTGCGCATGTCGGTCGAGCAGCCGCTCTGGCGCGCCCTGACGGCGTACCGACTGCTGACCATGCTCTACGCGGTGCTGCTGTTCGCCTCCGCGTACAAGCGGTTCGACCAGCCCCGGGTCGCGATCGGCTACCTCGCCGGCCTCGCCGTGTGGACCCTCGCCACCTCCTCCAAGGTGGCGAACGCCGCCAGTTGCACCAAGCGCTTCCTCTGCGCCGACCTCACCGTCGCGCTCGTCGGGATAGTGCTCACCCCGGTCGCCGACACCCACGCGCGGATCGCGGCGGGCGGCCCCACCCTCCCCAGCATCTGGACCGCAGGCTCCGTCCTCGCCTTCGCCCTCAAGGGCGGCTGGCGTTGGGCCGGCTTCGCCTCCACCTTCGTGGCGGTCGCCAACATCGCCATCCACGGCGGCGACCCCACCCGGGACACCCTGCACAACGTCCTGCTCGTGTGGGTCGCCTCCATCGCCATCGGCTACGTCGTCGAGGTCGCCCGGGCCAGCGAGGCCACCCTGGCCCGCGCCCTGGAGATCGAGGCCGCCACCCGCGAGCGCGAGCGCCTCGCCCGCGACATCCACGACGGGGTCCTCCAGGTCCTCGCCATGGTCCAGCGGCGCGGCACCGAACTGGGCGGCGAGGCCGCCGAGCTGGGCCGGATGGCGGGCGAACAGGAGGTGGCACTGCGCACCCTGGTCTCCAGCGGGCTGGTGCACCCCTCCCGGATCTCCCGCGACGAGTCGCTCGGCGCGCTGGTGGACTCGTACGAGGTGGAGGAGCCCGGCGCCGACGAGGGCGAGGTCGATCTGCGGACGCTGCTCGCCCCGCACGCCGGATCCCGGGTGAGCTTCGCCGAACCGGGCACCCCGGTCGAGCTGCCGGTGCCCGCCGCGAAGGAACTGGCCGCGGCGGTCGGCGCCGCCCTCGACAACGTGCGCAAGCACGCCGGGGAGGGAGCCAGGGCCTGGATCCTGGTCGAGGACTGGGGCGACGAGGTGATCGTGACCGTCCGCGACGACGGCCCGGGCATCCCGGCGGGCCGGCTCGACCAGGCCGAGGGCGAGGGACGGATGGGCGTCGCCCTGTCCATCCGCGGCCGGCTGCGCGACCTCGGCGGCACCGCCGAGCTGGTGTCCGTCCCCGGACAGGGCACCGAAGTGGAACTGAAAGTACCCAGGGGGAGGACGGGCAAGTGATGAACGAGACGAGCGGGCTGCAGGAGATCAAGGTGATGGTCGTCGACGACCATCCGATGTGGCGGGACGCGGTCGCCCGCGACCTGGCCGCTGCGGGCTTCGACGTGGTGGCCACCGCCGGCGACGGTCCCGAGGCCGTCCGCCGGGCCGGAGCGGTCACCCCGCACGTCCTGGTCCTCGACCTCAACCTGCCCGGCATGCCCGGCGTCCAGGTCTGCAAGGAACTGGTCGGCGCCAACCCGGCGCTGCGGGTCCTCGTCCTGTCGGCGAGCGGCGAACACGCGGACGTCCTGGAGGCGGTGAAGTCCGGCGCGACCGGCTACCTGCTGAAGTCGGCCGGCGCCCAGGAGCTGATCGACGCCGTCCGCCGCACGGCCGCGGGCGACCCGGTCTTCACCCCCGGCCTGGCCGGACTCGTCCTCGGCGAGTACCGCCGCCTGGCCACCGACCCGGCGCCGACCGCCTCGGACGACCGGCACGCCCCGCAACTGACCGACCGGGAGACCGAGGTACTGCGACTGGTGGCCAAGGGGCTGTCGTACAAGCAGATCGCAGAGCGGCTGGTCATCTCCCACCGCACGGTGCAGAACCACGTCCAGAACACCCTGGGCAAGCTCCAGTTGCACAACCGCGTGGAGCTCGTCCGGTACGCCATAGAGCGCGGCCTCGACGACGCCTAGCCCGCCGATAGCCGGTCGAACATCGCACTTACTTCCTGTACTTCCCCGTCTGAGTGAACGGGTGTATGCAACGCCTGCGATTCCACCGGAATTGACCCCTCCAGCGCCCTTGCCGTGACCTGCGTCACCACTAGCGTGACTGTCATGGCGAAGGGAGATGCATTGACCTCCTCCCCTCCCTTGAGGAAGGGGATTCCTGCCCTTGCGGGCGGGGCTTCCTGCTTCACCGCGGACTGCCCCGGCCGAGAGGAGGACTCCCGTTGAGGTCTTGCGCCCGCTCCACAGGCAGTAACCGCCAGTCCGGCGGCCAGGAGATTGACTGCGGCGTTCCCATCTCGATCATGGTTCGTCCCGCAGTTCGTGCACATCCACTCGCGGACGTTGAGGGGCATCTCGTCGACGATGGTTCCGCAGACCGAGCACATGCGTGTGCTGGGGAACCATCGGTCGAGGATGATCAGCTCGCGTCCGTACCAGGCGGCCTTGTACTCCAGCATGTTCCGCAAGTCGCGCCACGCTGCATCGGTGATAGCGCGGGCGAGCTTGTGGTTCTTGACCATGTTGCGGACAGCCAGGTCCTCGATCACGAGCGTTTGGTTTTCGCGCACGAGTCGAGTCGTCAGCTTGTGCAGGTTATCCCGGCGACGGTCGGCGATCCGGGCATGGATCCTGGCCACCCGTGTTCGGGCCTTGGCCCGGTTGTTGCTGCCCTTCTCTTTCCGCGACAAGGCACGCTGGGCGCGCGCCAGCTGCGCCCGGTCCGTGCGTTCGGGTTTGGGGTTGGCGATCTTTTCTCCGGTCGAGAGGGTGATCAGGGACGTCAGTCCGGCATCAATCCCAACCGACGCCGTGGCAGCGGGCATCGGAGTCGGAGCGGCGTCGCAGAGCAGGGACACGAACCAGCGCCCGGCGGGGTCGCGCGAGACCGTGACAGTGGTTGGTTCCACACCTGTAGGCAGCGGCCGCGACCATACGACGTCCAAGGGCTCCGCCATCTTGGCGAGCGTGAGTCTGCCATCGGCGTAGCGAAACCCACTGCGTGTGTACTCGGCGCTCCCCTGTGCCTCCCGCTTCGACTTGAAGCGTGGGTACTGCGACCGCTTCCCCCAGAACCTGACGAAGGCCGCCTGCAGGTGCCTGAGCGCCCGCTGGAGTGGAACGGAAGACACCTCAGCCAGGTAGGCGAGTTCATCGGTCTTCTTCCAGACGGTGAGCAGTGCCGATGTCTGGGCATAGCCCACCCGCTTCCGGCTCGCCGTCCACGCGTCGCTGCGGACGGCGAGGGCCAGGTTGTAGACCTTCCGCACACACCCGAACGTTCGCGACAGCTCAACCGCCTGCGCGTCAGTCGGATAGAAGCGGTACCTGAATGCCTGCTTCACGGAGAAAGTACCCACGGCCCGGACGCTAGAGCCGGTCAGGTTTCGAACACAAGCACAGGTCAGAGCATCGTGCAGCGGCACGCCGCCGCTGCACGGCTCCGAATCGAAGATGCGTTTCCTTCCCTGGCCACAGCCGGGGCTTCCACACAAGGAGAGTTGGGATGAAGGTCGGAGTGCTGACCGGCGGCGGCGACTGCCCCGGGCTCAACGCGGTGATCCGGGGCGTCGTCCGCAAGGGCGAGCAGGAGTACGGCTACGGGTTCATCGGATTCAAGGACGGCTGGCGGGGCGCGGTCGAAGGCGCCACCGTCCCGCTGGACATCCCGGCCGTCCGCGGCATCCTGCCCCGCGGCGGCACCATCCTCGGCTCCTCGCGCACCAACCCGTTCAAGGTGGAGCACGGGGTGCGGCGGATCAAGGAGAACCTCGTCAAGTACGAGGTCGACGCGCTCATCGCGATCGGCGGCGAGGACACCCTCGGGGTCGCCGCCAAGCTGTACGAGGAGTACGGAGTCCCCTGCGTCGGCGTGCCGAAGACCATCGACAACGACCTGTCGGCGACGGACTACACCTTCGGCTTCGACACCGCCGTCGGCATCGCGACCGAGGCCATCGACCGGCTGCACACCACCGCTGAGTCGCACATGCGCGTCCTGGTCGTCGAGGTCATGGGCCGGCACGCCGGCTGGATCGCCCTGCACTCCGGGCTCGCGGGCGGCGCCAACGTCATCCTGATCCCCGAGCAGCGCTTCGACATGGACCAGGTGTGCGCCTGGGTGACCTCCCGGTTCAAGGCGAGCTACGCGCCGATCGTGGTCGTCGCCGAAGGGGCCATGCCCAAGGACGGGGACATGGTGCTGAAGGACGCCACCAAGGACTCCTTCGGGCACGTGCGGCTCTCGGGCGTGGGCGAGTGGCTCGCGAAGGAGATCGAGGCGCGGACCGGCAAGGAGGCCCGCACGACGGTGCTCGGCCACATCCAGCGGGGCGGCACGCCCAGCGCCTTCGACCGCTGGCTGGCGACCCGGTTCGGGCTGCACGCCATCGACGCGGTGCGCGAGAGGGACTTCGGCAAGATGGTCGCGCTCAAGGGGACGGACATCGTCCGCGTGCCGATCGTCGAGGCCACGGCGAAGCTGAAGACGGTGGACCCGGCGCTGTACCAGGAGGTCGGCGTCTTCTTCGGCTGAGCCGAGGGCCGGGCGGCGGCCGGGAGCCATGGGTCGTATGGTGACAAACGACCCATGGTCCGACCTGCGGGAGCAAGCGTGGAGATCCTGGCCTTCGGTGTGACCGCCGACGAGAAGCCCCTCCTGGAGGAGGCCTTCGCGGGGCAGCACGAGGTCCGCTGCCTCGACGTCTTCCTGAGCGAGGACACCGCACCGATCGCGGCCGGGTACGAGGTCGTGTCGTCCAGCGTGAACGCCGACCTGAACGGCCGGGTGCTGCGCGTCCTGGCGGCGGGCGGGACGAAGATGATCGCCCAGCGGTCCACCGGCTTCAACAACATCGACCTCGACGTGGCCCGGCAACTGGGCATGACGGTCAGCCGGGTCTCCTACTACTCGCCCTACTCGGTGGCCGAGTTCGCCTGGGCCCTGGCGATGGCCGTGAACCGGCGGATCGTCCGCGCGTCGAACCGGACCCGGGACTTCGACTTCCGCCTGAACGGGCTGATGGGCCGGGACATGCGCGGCCGCACGGTGGGCGTGCTCGGCACCGGCAAGATCGGCGAGGCCTTCACCCGGATCGCGCACGGCTTCGGCATGAACCTGCTGGGCTGGGACGTGGCGCAGAACCCGGCCTGCGTGGAGCTCGGCATGAAGTACGTGGACAAGGAGGAGCTGTTCGCCTCCTCGGACCTGATCAGCCTGCACGTGCCGCTGCTGGAGTCCACGCACCATGTCATCGACGGGGCGGCGCTGCGGCTGATGCGGGACGACGCGATCCTGGTGAACTCCAGCCGAGGCGGTCTGGTCGACACGGACGCGCTGGTCTCGGAACTGCGCGCGGGCCGCTTCGCGGGGGTCGGCCTCGACGTGTACGAGGCCGAGGCCGGGGTGTTCTTCCTGGACAAGTCCCTGGTGGCCGTGGAGGACGACACCCTGGCCCGGCTGGTGACCTTCCCGAACGTGGTGGTGACCTCGCACCAGGCGTACTACACGACGGACGCGGTGGGTCAGATCATCGACACCACGGTCGCCAACGTGGCCGACTACTTGGCGGGCCGCCGCTCCGAGAACACCCTGGTTCCTTCCTGACGCCGCGGGGTACGGGTGCCGCTGCGCGGAGCAGGTCCCCTACCCGCCCTTCCACCGTTCCCCGGGCTCTGCCCGGACCCGGTCCTCAAACGCCGGACGGGCTGGAACATCCAGCCTCGCCGGCGTTTGAGGCGCAGCGGCTGCGCCGGCCTACGCCGGGGCGGGGGTCGTCACGCCGGCCACCAGCTCGCGCAGCAGCTCCGCGCCGCGCAGGGTGAGAACCGACTCCGGGTGGAACTGGACCCCCGCGAACCCGCCCGCCGCGGAGCGAAGGGCGTGGACCTCGCCCGTCACGGGGTCACGGGAGACCTCCACACCATCAGGCTCGGCGCCGGCCTCGCACCGCGCGGTGTACGTGTTGTAGAAGCCGACCACCTCCTCCACCCCGAAGAGATCGATCCGCGTCTGCGCCCCCTGCGCCGGCTCCGCCTTGCGGATCAGCGGCAGTCCCAGCTCCGCCGCCAGCAGCTCGTGGCCCAGGCAGACCCCGAGCAGGCCGCCCCGGTGCGCGGCGAGGAGATCGGCCGCCAGCGCCCGCAGCATCCGCATCTTGGGGTCGGCCGCGTCCGCCGGGTTGCCCGGGCCGGGGCCCAGCACGATCGGGCCCTCCCAGGCCAGGGCCGCGGCCCGAAGGCCCGGATCGTCGTAGCGGCGTACGGTCACCTCCAGCCCCGCCACCCGCAGGACGTGGGCGAGCATCGCCGTGAAGGTGTCCTCGCCGTCGATCACCAGCGCGTGGCCGGTCGGCGCGGAGGGCTGCTCCTGCATCCGCAGCCAGAACGGCGCCAGGTCGGCCCGCCGCGCGCGCAGCGCGGCCTGCACCCGGGGGTCCTCGGCCAGCCGGGCCCCCTCGAAGGCCGGGCGGGGCGCCGCCGGCCGGACCCCGAGCGCCGCCAGTACCCCGGCGGCCTTCGCGTGGGTCTCCGCGACCTCGCCCGCCGGGTCGGAGTGCCGCACGAGCGTCGCGCCGACCGGCACCCGGAGGGTTCCGTCGGGGGCGATGTCGGCGGTGCGGATCAGGATGGGGGAGTCGAGGGTCTGAGAGCCCGCGGGGTCGAGGCCCAGCAGGGCCAGCGCGCCCGCGTAGTAGCCGCGGCCCCCGCTCTCGTACCGCTCGATCACCCGGCAGGCGTTCTGCACCGGCGAGCCGGTCACCGTCGCCGCGAACATCGTCTCGCGCAGCACCTCCCGTACGTCCAGCGAGGAGCGCCCGCGCAGCTCGTACTCGGTGTGCGCGAGGTGCGACATCTCCTTCAGGCGCGGTCCGACGACGACCCCGCCCCGGTCGCCGACCGTGCACATCATCTTGAGCTCCTCGTCGACCACCATCGACAGCTCCTCGGTCTCCTTGCGGTCGCCGAGGAAGGAGAGCAGCGAGTCCACGGTGGGACCGCCGGCCGGATGGCGGTACGTCCCGCTGATCGGGTTCATGACGACCGTGCCGCCGGACATCCGGACGTGCACCTCGGGGCTCGCGCCCACCAGCGTCCGCTCCCCGGTGTGGACCACGTACGTCCAGTACGCGCCCCGCTCGCCCTCCAGCAGTCGCCGGAACAGGGCCAGGGCGTCGGCCCGGCCGAAGCCGTCGATCCGGCCCTCGTAGGTGCGCCGGATGACGAAGTTCGCGCCCTCCCCGCGGCCGATCTCGTCCTCGATGACCCGCTCGACGGTGGCCGCGTACTCCTCGTCGGGGACGTCGAAGCGGCCCCCGTCGACCCGTACGGCGTGCGCGGGCAGCGCGGCCAGCGCCTCGGACAGCGGGATCTCGTACGCCTCGTCGGCGACGAGCACGCTCAGCGGCGTGCCGTCGTCGCGTACGTCGAATCCGCGCTCCCGGATCTGCCGGAAGGGGACCAGGGCGAGGGTGGGCAGCTCCCGGACGGGGAGGTCGGCGAGGCGCTCGGCCTCGTGGACGGGGCCGAGGAGCACCTCGACGGTGGCGTGGTCGCGGCCGGGGGTCCGCCGGCGCAGCAGGGCGAACGGCGGGCAGGAGTCGTCGAGCAGTCGGCTGATTGCCATGGACATGGGGCGGGTCGTCCTTCCGGTGGGAGGAGCGGCCCCGCGTCCCTGAAGAAACGCGGAAGGCCGCCCCTCGGGGCGGCCTTCGCGTCGGTAATGTCGTTTACGTACGCGTGAGGAGTGGGCCGCCGGGAGCGGGCCACCACCAGTTCTGGTTCGAGTGCGCGTACATGGTGGGCACCTTAGCCCAGATCGCCCTCCAGGCGCTGGATGTGTCTCATGACGCGGGATGAACCATGGATTCCGTATTTTTGGGCTCCGTCAACCTTCGAGTCACTTCTGTCTCACCAGTTGGTCGCAAGGCTGGACGGGACGAATGACGCCGTAATGTGTACGAGGTGACCGTGAACGCAGAAACCCAAGCCCTCGCCGCCAAGGCGACCTGGCGAGACCTTCCCGCGGCGCAGCAGCCTTCGTACCCCGATGCCGAGGCACTGCGCGCTGTCGTCGCGGACCTCGAGTCGTATCCGCCGCTCGTCTTCGCGGGCGAGTGTGACCAGCTGCGCGCCCGCCTGGGAGCCGTCGCCAAGGGCGAGGCGTTCCTGCTGCAGGGTGGCGACTGTGCCGAGGCCTTCGACGCCGTGTCCGCCGACCACATCCGCGCCAAGCTGAAGACGCTGCTCCAGATGAGCGCCGTCCTGACGTACGCGGCCTCCGTGCCCGTCGTCAAGGTCGGCCGCATCGCGGGCCAGTACTCCAAGCCGCGCTCCAAGGACACCGAGACCCGCGACGGCATCACCCTGCCGACCTACCGCGGTGACTCCGTCAACGGCTTCGCCTTCACCGAAGAGGCCCGGATCCCGGACCCCGAGCGGCTGAAGCGCATGTACCACGCGTCGGCCTCGACGCTGAACCTGGTGCGCGCCTTCACCACCGGTGGTTACGCCGACCTGCGCCAGGTGCACGCCTGGAACCAGGACTTCGTGAAGTCCTCCCCGTCCGGGCAGCGCTACGAGCAGCTCGCGCGGGAGATCGACAACGCGCTGAACTTCATGAAGGCCTGTGGCACCGACCCGGCCGAGTTCAAGGCCGTCGAGTTCTACGCCTCCCACGAGGCGCTGCTGCTCGACTACGAGGGCGCGCTGACCCGTACGGACTCCCGTACCGGCAAGCTGTACGACACCTCGGGCCACATGGTCTGGATCGGCGAGCGCACCCGCCAGCTGGACCACGCGCACATCGAGTTCTGCTCGCAGATCGCCAACCCGATCGGCATCAAGCTCGGCCCCACGACCACGGTGGACGAGGCGCTGACGTACATCGACCGCCTGGACCCCGAGCGCGAGCCGGGCCGGCTGACCTTCGTCGTCCGCATGGGCGCCGACAAGGTCCGCGACAAGCTCCCCGAGCTCGTCGAGAAGGTCACCGCGTCCGGTGCGACCGTCGCCTGGGTCACCGACCCGATGCACGGCAACACCTTCGAGGCGGCCTCCGGCCACAAGACGCGCCGCTTCGACGACGTCCTGGACGAGGTCAAGGGCTTCTTCGAGGTCCACAAGGGCCTCGGTACCCACCCGGGCGGCATCCACGTCGAGCTCACCGGTGACGACGTCACCGAGTGCGTGGGCGGCGGCGACGAGATCTTCGTCGACGACCTGCACCAGCGCTACGAGACGGCCTGCGACCCGCGGCTCAACCGCAGCCAGTCCCTGGACCTGGCGTTCCTGGTCGCGGAGATGTACCGCGACCAGTAAGCGCGAGCAGTAGGCGCGATCTTCAATACGGAGCTTCGTACGACGATGGGGCGCGGATCGATGTGATCCGCGCCCCATCGTCGTATCCAGGTCTTTTAGGTGACCCTAACTTTGGGTACGGTTAGGTAAGCCTCACCGATCTAGGGGATGGCTGGCCCGACCATTCCGCTCAGGGAGGTGAACCGCGTGTACGTCTGCTCTTGTTTCGGGATCACCGACAAGCAGGTCAAGGACCACGCGGCTGCCGGGGCCTGCACCCCGCGCCAGATCGCCTCGGCCACCAAGGCCGGCACCGACTGCGGCTCCTGCGTGCGCACCATCCAGGGCATCCTCGGCCGCGGCGCGTGCCCGCGTCGGGAACTGCTGGAGAAGGGCAACGCGGCGGCCGTCCTCGCCGCCGACCCGGAGCTGGCGCCCGCGGCGCCGGCGCCCGCGCCGGAGCTGGTGGAAGCCGCCTGACGGCTGACGGTTGCCGGCTCGGCTGCTAGCTGGGCTGCTCGATCAGCTGCGCGATGTACAGCGGCTCGCCCAGGGACTCGATGAGCTCCAGCTGGGTGTCGAGGTAGTCGATGTGGTGCTCCTCGTCCTCAAGGATCTCCTCGAAGAGCCGGGCCGAGGTGACGTCGCCCTTGCCGCGCATGACCTCGATGCCCCGCTTGAGCCGGTCGATCGCCTCGACCTCGACCTGGCGGTCCGCCTGGAACATCTCCGTGATGGTCTGGCCGACGCGGACGTGGAAGAGGCGCTGGTAGTTCGGCAGACCGTCGAGCATCAGGATGCGCTCGGTGATCTTGTCCGCGTGCTTCATCTCGTCGATGGACTCTTCACGCGTGTACTTGGCGAGCTTGGTCCAGCCCTTGTTGTCCTGGATGCGGTAGTGCAGCCAGTACTGGTTGATGGCCGTCAGCTCGCCGGTCAGCTGCTCGTTCAGAAACTCAAGGACCTCGGGGTCGCCCTGCATCGCAGAGGCTCCTTCCAGGCAATGTCAGCTATGTGACGGAGTAGGTTCGCGCATCCTTGCACCGGTGCTGGGGGCCGTCCAGTAAGTGCCTCCTTAGTGGGAGTTACCGTGACTTGCCCGAATCAGCGCGTGCGCGGGCCCGGACCTGGTCATGACCACCCCGCCAAGTCTGTCACCATGGAGTCATGGGTCAGCCGGAAAGCCGGGAATCTCCGGGAGCAGAGCAGCCGGAGCTCCCTCCGGGGCAGCGGCTCCAGCGGGGCTGGCCGGTCACCCACTACGGGCCCGTACCCAAGTTCAAGCCCGAGCGCTGGGAGTTCCGCGTCTTCGGCGCGACGGCCGACGGTGACAAGCACTGCTGGAACCACGAGGAGTTCACGGCCCTGCCGTTCGACTCGGTGGTGGCGGACCTGCACTGCGTGACGAAGTTCAGCATGCAGGGCGCCGAATGGGGCGGTGTGCTCGCCCGTACCGTGCTCGCCCTGGCGCCGCCCGCGCCGCAGGTCACACACGTGATGGTGTGGGCCGAGTACGGCTTCAGCTCCAACATGCGGCTGGCCGACTTCGCTTCCGAGCGGACCGTCTTCGCCACCCACGAGGGCGGTGAACTGCTCACCGCCGAGCACGGTTTCCCGGTGCGGCTCGTCGTCCCGCACCTGTACGCCTGGAAGGGCCCCAAGTGGGTTCGCGGCGTCGAGTACATGACCGCCGACCGCCGGGGCTTCTGGGAGGAGCGGGGTTACCACAACATCGGCGACCCCTGGCGCGAGCAGCGCTACTCGTACCAGGAGGAGCCGGGGGACGGCCCCGAGCTGTAACCGCGCTTCGTCCCCGGGGCTCTCGGAATCGCCCGATGGTGGTACTGCTCAGTGGTGGTACTGGTGGACGACGGCGTGGCCCTTGCCGCGGCCGATCATCCACTTGTTGACCGGGACCGTGATCACGAAGGCGGCCGCGAGCGCGATCGCGAGCACCGTCCAGAACAGCGGCGACGACAGGTGCGCGTCCATCGCGCCCGGCCACAGGGCGATCACTCCGTTGTCGATCAGCTCCATGACGGCGATCGAGAGGGTGTCGGCGGCCAAAGCCACCCGAATGGCCGTACGGAAGTCGACGCCGGCGGCGAGGATCCCGCGCAGGGTGAGCGCGTAGCCGAAGAAGAACGCCAGCACGATCGCCAGGACCATGGTGGGGACGTTCCCCCACCCGAGCGCGGTGCCGATGATCATGCCGAGCACCTCGCCGATGGCGCATCCGGTGAGGCAGTGGAGGGTGGCCTTGGCGGCCATGGCCCAGCTGACCTTGCCGTGGTTGCCGTGACCGGCATGGCCGGCGTGGCCGGCATGACTGCCGTGATCGCCGTGGTCGCCGTGGCCGTGCTCGCCGTGGTTGCCATGACCGTGCTCGCCGGGCTCGCCGGGCTGCTCGTGTCCGTGGTGCTGGTGGTGCTCGTGGTGCGCGTGCGCCTGCTCCATGACGACCCCCTCATGGGAAATGCCGGGTAGCGGTTCCGTCGATCTGACAGAACCGTATACCCCCCTGGGGTATTCCTCAAGGGATAAGTGGATCACTGCGAGCCGCGCAGCTCCTTCAGCAGCGCCACGTCCGCCGCATGCCCTTCCTTGCCGCCGGGCGTCTCGGTGATCAGCGGTACGCCGTCCATCGCCGGGTGCGTGAACAGCTCGGCGAAGGCCTCCCGGCCGATGTGGCCCTGGCCGATGTTGGCGTGCCGGTCCTTGTGGGCGCCGACGCCCTCCTTGGAGTCGTTCGCATGGACCAGCTTCAGCCGGCCCTCGCCGACCGTGTCGACGAGCAGGTCGAGGGTCTGCTTGGTGCCGCCGGGCTCCGCCAGGTCGTGACCGGCCGCGAAGATGTGGCAGGTGTCCAGGCAGATGCCGAGCATCGGATGGCGGTCGAGCGCTTCGAAGTACGGGCCGAACTCCTCGGCCGTCGAGCACAGCGAGGAACCCTGCCCGGCCGTGGATTCCAGCAGCAGGAAGGGGTCGTCCTCGTGCGTCAGCTCGTCCAGCAGCGGCAGCATGTGCTCCCTGACCTGGGCGTACGCCGCCTCGCGCGGGCGGCCTCCGGTCGCCGAACCGGTGTGCACGACCACCCCGAGCGCGCCGATCTCCCGGCCGCGCCGCAGCGAGTGGCGCAGCGACTCCACCGACTTCTCGACGGTCGCCTCGGTGTGGGAGCCGAAGTTGATCAGGTACGGCGCGTGCACGTAGGCCGGGATGGACTCGGCCGCGCACTCCGCCCGGAACCGTTCGTCCTGCGCCGGATTGCCGACCGGGGTGGCCCAGCCGCGCGGATTGGCGACGAAGACCTGGACGGCCTCGGCGCCCATCTCGCGGGCATAGGTCAGCCCGACCGAGGCGAGGCCGCCCGCGACGGGGACGTGCCCGCCCACTGGATTGCGTATCACTGCGGCTTACAGCCCCTTGGTCTTGATGGTGATCGTGCTGCCCTCGGGGGCGGTCTGCCCCGCCGGGACGGACTGGGCTTCCACGGTGTTGCTGAAGGAGAGGAAGGGCCGCTCCACCTTCACCTTGAAGCCCGCCGCTTCCAGCGCCTTGCGCGCCGCGTCCACGTCCTGGCCCGTCACGGCCGGGACCGGGAGCTGGCGGGGGCCCTTGGACACGGTCAGCGTGACCGTGTCGCCGGCCGCGGCCTGAGTGCCGGCGCCGACCGACTGGTTGGCGACCGTACCGGCCGCAGCGGGGGAGTTGACCTGCTCGGGGGCCGTCTCGACCTTGAAGCCGAGGCCCTCCAGACTCGCCTTCGCCTGGTCGACGGAGATCCCCACCACGCTCGGAACCGGCACCGGGCGGCCCTTGCTGACCACGAGCGCGACCGCCGTGTCGGGCGCCCGCTTCTCACCGCCCACCGGGTCGGTGCTGATCACCGAGCCCTGGGCGATGTCCTGGCTGAAGGCCTGCGTGACGATGCCGGGAGCCAGCCCGGCCTTCGTCAGTTCCTCCTTCGCCTCCTCCAGCGGACGGCCCTTCAGATTGGGCACGGCCACCACCTGGGGGCCGCGGGAAATGGTGATCGTCACGGCGCCGTTGCCCCGGATGCGCTTTCCGCCCGGCGGGTCGGTGTTCATCACCGTCCCGCGGTCGAAGGCGTCGCTGAACTTCCGGTCGACGCCCTTCACTCCGAGTCCGGCCGCGGACAGCTGGGAGCGGGCCTCGGCCTCCGTCTTGCCCAGGAGGTTGGGGACCTTGGTGAACTGGCCGGAGTTGATGTACCAGACGCCGGTGCCGAGGCCGAGGGCGAGCAGCACCCCGGCGATGACGAGGAGCACGCCGCGTCGCGGCAGGCGGGTGCCGGCCGGCCGGTGCGTCGGCGGTGGCGGGGGAGACATCTCCAGCCGGGACGTGTGGTGCACGGGCTGTTGCGTGGACACCGGGCGCGGGATCACGCCGGTGCGGTCCTCGGCGGACGACCGCTCCTCGGCCCGCGCCTGCGGCGGTACGGCGTCCAGCTCGGCGTCGCCGAGCAGCGCACGGGTCTCGCGGGCGAGGCCGAGCAGCGCGGCGGCGTCGTGCGGGCGCAGTTCGGGGTTGCGGGCGGTGGCCTGCGCGACGAGCTCGTCGAGCCCGACGGCGAGCCCGGGGACGGCGGCCGAGGGAGGCGGCACGTCCTCGTGGAGGTGCTGGTACAAGACCTGCGCGGGGGTGCCGCCGGTGTGCGGCTTGGCCCCGGTGAGCATCTCGTACAGCACGACACCGCAGGCGTAGACGTCCACGCGGGTGTCGGCGACGCCGCTCTCGATCTGCTCGGGGGCCAGGTAGGAGACCGTTCCGAGGACGGAGCCGGTGGTGTTCGTCACGGAGTCCACGGACCGGACCAGCCCGAAGTCGGCCACCTTGACCCGGCCGTCGTCGCCGATCAGGACGTTCTCGGGCTTCATGTCACGGTGCACGAACCCGGCCCGGTGGGCGGCGCCGAGGGCGGCGAGGACCGGTTCGAGGATGTCGAGCGCGGCCCGCGGCCGCAGCGCGCCGCGCTCGCGGAGCACGTCGCGCAGCGTGCAGCCGGACACGTACTCCATGGCGAGGAACACGTACGGCCCGTCCGTACCCTGGTCGAACACGGCGACCACGTTGGGGTGGGCGAGCCGCGCCACGGACTTGGCCTCCCGGATGAACCGGTCGACGAAGGCCGCGTCGGCGGCGAGGGCCGGGTGCATGACCTTCAGCGCGAGGACGCGGTCGAGCCGGGTGTCGACGGCCCGGTAGACCGTGGCCATGCCGCCGGCCGCGATGCGGGCGTCTACGCGGTAGCGGCCGTCGAGCACGCGCCCGACGAGGGGGTCATCCAGGGTCGTATCCACCCGCCGATTCTACGAGCCCACCGCGGCCCCCCGGCCGGGCCGGGTGGGCTTGAAGCGCAGCTGTGACGTGGGCGGGGGTACGGTCTCACGCGCGTGCGGGACTTCTCCCCCTCGGCCTCCCCGCCCCCGGCCGGAGTTCGCCCACCCGGCAGTCCTGTACGGCGGGGTCGGGGGCTTCGGGTGGCGGGGTCCGAGCCGGGCGGAATCAGAGAAGCCTTGGGGGTTTCCCGTCAGTCCCATAGTCCTTCCGTGTCGGGCCGGCCTGTCAAGGGCGCTCCTTCGTCGCGTCGCTTCGCGATGTCGCTGCGCTCCACCCTTGACAGACCGTCCCGCCACGGAAAGACAAGAGACTGCCGGGAAACCCCCAAAAGAACGGGCCGGTCCGAGATTTCAAGGACGGGGCGGTCAGCGATGTCCGGGCCGTCTGGCGAGGGGCCGATCCCGAGCCCGGGCCCTCCCACCCCACTCCCGGGACCGGGCAGGCGGCCAACCTCCCCCAAACCCCCACCACAAGCCCCTCGGGGGAGGGTGGGCGCGTCAAATCGCTACGCGCTCCTCATTGCTTGGCGTCCGACGATCGTCTGGGGCCGATACCCGCACCAAATGCCGACCACCAGCGCACCGGAACCCGACAAGCGCATCAGATCGCTACGCGCTCCTCACATCTCAGCGACCAACCACCGTCTGGGGCTGAGCACTACCGACACGGATTAAGTCGGCACCTTTGGTGACCGTCGCGATCTGTCAAGTCCCGAAAACCAGGGGCATGACGCGATCGCACTTACCCGGGCTTAATTGAGACTTGGGATCACGCAGAGCAGGTGACCCACCCGCATCGTGCGGGTCCCGCTGCCGAAAGGTCCGTGAACCAACACAGGCCCCATTCGGTTATCCATTTCCCCTGTCCCGCCGGAGGTGAATTCTCATGACTCATGCATCCCGCACACAGCGTCTAGCCATTCTTACAGCCTCGACCGCTCTGGCCGCAGCAGGCGCACTGCTGCCCTCCAACGCATTCGCCGCGCCAGCGGCGGCGCCCGCCCAATCCACAACCGCGATGGCACCCAGTCACGGCGATCACGGCTGGGACTGGGGCTACTGCTATCGGCACCGCCACGGCCAGCACCACAAGTGGGGCTGGGGTTGGGGCTGGCGCTACTGCTACAAGCACCACCACAACCACCACCATGGGCACCACCACAACCACGGCGGCTACGTCCATGGCTACTAAGGTAGACAGGCCAAAAGAAGTGCCAAACAACAATTGAATTCAAGGTCCGGGCTGGGTGGAAAATCCATCCAGCCCGGACCGCCGAATGTATGCGTCTCCTGGCGTGATCTGCCGACCAGCCCCAGACTGTGGTTGGTCGCTGAGATGTGGGGAGCGCGTAGCGATCTGATGCGCTTGTCGGGTTCCGGTGCGCTGGTGGTCGGCATTTGGTGCGGGTATCGGCCCCAGACGGTCGTCGGACGCCAAGCAATGAGGAGCGCGTAGCGATTTGACGCGCCCACCCTCCCCCGAGGGGCTTGTGGTCGGGGTTTGGGGGAGGTTGGCCGCCTGCCCGGTCCCGGGAGTGGGGTGGGAGGGCCCGGGCTCGGGGCTGCCCCCTGCCGCAGCGGGGCCGGACATCCCTGATGCACCCGTCCTTGAAATCTAGGACCGGCCCGTTCTTTTGGGGGTTTCCTGGCAGTCTCTTGTCTTTCCGTGGCGGGACGGTCTGTCAAGGGTGGAGCGCAGCGACATCGCGAAGCGACGCGACGAAGGAGCGCCCTTGACAGGCCGGCCCGACACGGAAGGACTATGGGACTGACGGGAAACCCCCAAGGCTTCTCTGATTCCGCCCGGCTCGGACCCCGCCACCCGAAGCCCCCGCCGCACAGGACTGTCCGGGCCCGCCCCACCCCCGCCCCACCCCCGCCCAGGGGTGTGCCCCGAGGGGGTAAAAGTCCCGCACGCGCGTGGACCCGTACCGCCCCCCGCCCCCCGCCCCCGCCCCCCTCAGAACGCCGGGCGTTCCGGGTCCAGTTCCGCGCGGCCTTCCGTGGGGGACGACGCTTCCGCGAAGCGCCGTTGGGGGATGCGGCCCGCGCGGTGGGCGAGGCGGCCCGCCGAGACGGCGTCGCGCATGGCCGCGGCCATCAGGGCCGGGGAGTGGGCGCGGGTCACCGCGGAGGCGAGCATCACGGCCGCGCAGCCGAGTTCCATCGCGAGGGCCGCGTCCGAGGCCGTGCCCGCCCCCGCGTCGAGGATGACCGGGACGCCCGCCCGTTCCGTGATCAGCTCGAAGTTGTGCGGGTTGCGGATGCCCATGCCCGACCCGATCGGGGACCCGAGCGGCATGATCGCCGCGCAGCCCACGTCCTCCAGCTTGCGGGCCAGCACCGGGTCGTCGTTCGTGTAGGGGAGGACGGTGAAGCCCTCGTCGACCAGGGTCTCGGCTGCGTCGAGGAGTTCGACGCCGTCGGGCAGGAGCGTGCGCTCGTCCGCGACGACCTCCAACTTGATCCAGTCCGTGCCCAGGGCCTCCCGTGCGAGGCGTGCCGTCAGGACGGCCTCGCCCGCGGTGAAGCAGCCCGCCGTGTTGGGGAGGACCGCGATGCCGAGCTTGGACAGGACCGAGAGGACGGAGCCCTGGACCGTCGGGTCCAGGCGCCGCATCGCGACCGTCGTGAGTTCGGTGCCTGACGCGATCAGTGCGCGCTCCAGCACGTCGAGGCTCGGGGCGCCGCCCGTGCCCATGATCAGGCGGGAGGAGAAGGTGCGGCCGCCGAGGGTGAAGAGGTCGTCTGCCATGTCGTTCAGCCCCCCTGCACCGCGGTGAGGATCTCGACCCGGTCGCCGTCGCCCAGCGCCGTGGCCGGCCACTGCCCGCGCGGGACCACGGTCTCGTTGAGGGCGGCGGCGACGCCGGAGGGGGCGGTGGTGAGGGTGGCGACCACCGTGTCGAGGGTGGTGCCGGCCGCGAGCTCGCGCGGCTCGCCGTTGACGGAGATGGTCATGCGTACGACTCCTGACGTGCGGCGGAGAACCGGCGGGGGGTGAAGGGGCGGGCGATCGGCGGTAGTTCGCCGGTGGTCAGCAGATCCGCCAGTACGTCGCCGGTGAGGGGGGTGAGGAGGACCCCGTTGCGGTAGTGGCCGGTGGCCAGGTGGAGGCCCGGCAGCTCGGTCGGGCCGAGCAGCGGGGCGTTGTCCGGGGAGCCGGGGCGCAGGCCCGCCCGGGTTTCGACCAGGGGGAGTTCGGTGATGCCGGGCACCAGCTCGTGGGCGTCGCGGAGGAGTTCGTAGACCCCGCCGGCGGTGACGGTGGTGTCCCAGCCGAGTTCCTCGCTGGTCGCGCCGAGGACGAGTTCGCCGTTCTCGCGAGGCACCAGGTAGACGTGGCTGCCGCGCACGACCGCCCGTACGGTCCGCGACAGGAACGGCCCGTACGCCGCGGGTACCGACAGCCGCAGGACCTGGCCCTTCACGGGGCGGACCGGCACGGCCGCCTCGGGCGGTACGCCCGGCAGCTTGCAGCTCAGCGAGCCGGCGGCCAGGACCACCTGGTGCGCGCGCAGCTCCGTACCGTCGTCGAGTACGGCGCCCGCCGCGCGGTCGGCGGTGACCAGCAGCCGTTCCGCGTTCGCCCGGTGGATGATCACCCCGGCCCGCTCGCAGGCGGCCAGCAGGGCGGCCGCGAGTCGGCGCGGGTCGACCTGGTGGTCGCCGTCGACGCGCAGGCCGCCGCGTACGCCCGGGGCCAGCATGGGCTCCAGGCGGCGGCACTCGCGGCCGGTCAGCCACTCGGACTCCAGGCCGCAGCGGCGCTGCAGGGCGTGCAGCTCGCGCAGGTGGAGCCGGTCGTCGGAGTCGAGGGCGACGGCGAGGGTGCCACAGGCGCGGTAGCCGATGTCCATGCCGCCGCTGGCTTCGGCGAGCTCGGCGGCGAACTCCGGATAGCGCTCCGCGGAGGCGAGGCCGAGGCCCAGCAGGGCCTCCTCGCCGTAGTGCAGCTCGGTGACGGGGGCGAGCATGCCGGCCGCGACCTGGGCGGCGCCGCCGCCGGGGGCCGGGTCGGCGAGCATGGTGCGCAGGCCGCGTGCGGCGGCCCGCCAGGCGGTGACCAGGCCGATGATGCCGCCGCCGATGACGAGGACGTCGGATCCCTGGGATCCCTGGGATCGCTTGGACCCCGTAGGCTCCGTGGATCCCATGGATCCCATGGATCCCGTGGATCCGCTGGGGGATCCGGTTTCGGGTCCCGTTCGAGATGAGTGCATGGGCGTCCAGCCCCTCCCTTCGCCGGCATGACCCGGATCAGGTTCGTACGGTCGGAGGCCGTCCAGCCTCCCTCTCAGCCCGGTGCGCCGGACTCCCGCGATAGGTACGGTGGCCAGACTAACCCGGCCGTCGACGGCGGGTAAGGCGGCACCTATTCCTGACGGACCGTCAGATGATTAGGGTGGCCGGGTGAGCGAGCAGACGGAGAAGAATCAGAGCGGCGTCGTGATCGTCGGCGCCGGAATGGCCGGTGTGCAGACCGCGGTCGCCCTGCGGGAGCAGGGCTTCACCGGCCCCGTGACCCTGCTGGGCGCCGAACCGCACCAGCCCTACGACCGGCCCCCGCTGTCCAAGGCGGTCCTGCTCGGCAAGGCCGAGGACTCGGCCTTCGACGTGGACTTCGAGGGGCTCGACATCGAGCTCAGGCTCGGCACCGAGGTCACCGGGCTGCGGGCCGCCGAGCGCGAGCTGGACACCGAGGCGGGCCCGGTGCCGTACGAGGTCCTCGTGCTGGCCACCGGAGCCGAACCGCTGACCCTGCCGGGTACCGAGGGCGTCCCGGGCGTGCACCTGCTGCGCACCCTCGACGACGCGGCCCGGCTGCGCCCGGTCCTGGCGGAGGCGCCCTCGGTCGTGGTCGTCGGGGCGGGCTGGATCGGCGCGGAGTTCGCCACCGCGGCCCGGGAGGCGGGCTGCGCCGTGACCGTGGTCGAAGCCGCGGACCGGGTGCTGGCGGGGGCGCTGCCGGAGGAGGTCGCCGCGCCGATGGGGCGCTGGTACGCGGAGGCCGGGGCCGAGCTGATCACCAGCGCGAAGGTCGCGGGGGTCGAGGCGGGCCGGGTGCTGCTGGCGGACGGCCGGGTGCTGTCGGCGGGCGCGGTGGTGGTGGGCATCGGGGCCCGCCCCGCCACCGGGTGGCTGGCCGGGGCCGGAGTCGAGCTCGGGCCGGACGGGTCGGTCACCGCCGACGCGTACCTGCGTACGTCCGTGCCGGACGTGTACGCGGTCGGCGACTGCGCGTCCTTCCCTTCGGGGCGGTACGGGACGCGGCTGCTGGTGCACCACTGGGACAACGCGCTGCAGGGGCCGAGGGCGGTCGCGGCGAACATCCTGGCGGGGGAGCCCGCGCAGGTCTACGACCCGGTCCCGTACTTCTGGTCGGAGCAGTTCGGGCGATTCGTCCAGTACGCCGGGCATCACGGCGGGGCGGATTCGCTGCTCTGGCGGGGGGAGCCGGGTGGGGAGACGTGGTCGGTGTGCTGGTTGCGGGGCGGGGCGCTGGTCGCGGTGCTGGCCGTGGGGCGGCCGCGGGACCTGGCGCAGGGGCGGCGGCTGATCGAGACGGGGGTGCCGGTTGACCCCGCCAAGGTCTGCGACCCCGGGACCCCGCTGAAGTCCGCCACTGCGTAGCGGCGCCGGAGTGTGCGGCGGGGGCGGGGTGCCGCTGCGCGGAGCTGCTCCCCGCCCCGCCCTTCCTCCGTTCCCCGGGCTCCGCCCGGACCCGGTCCTCAAGCGCCGGACGGGCTGAAAGATCGGGGCGCTGCCCCGGCAGTGGCCAGACCCGGACGGGTCGTCCGGTTACCGGCGGCGGAGCCGAGATGGCAGGCTTGGGGCTGTGACCGAGATTGACGCAAAGATCGATGCCCTTGTCCCCTCGTGGCTGTACCTTCCCGACATCGCGGAGGTGCTCGACATCGAGGTGACCCGGGTCCGCCAGATGGTCAAGGAAGGTCAGCTGCTCGCCGTGCGCCGTGGCGAGAACCGCTCCCTCCAGGTGCCCGCGCCCTTCATCGACGGCGACAAGGTCGTCAAGGGCCTGGTCGGTCTGCTGACCGTGCTCCGCGACGACGGCTTCTCCGACGAGGAGATCCTGGAGTGGATGTTCACCCCGGATCCGACCCTGCCCGGCACCCCCGCGCAGGCGCTGAGCGAGAATCGCGGCACGGAGGTGAAGCGCCGCGCTCAGGCGCTCGCCCTCTGACCTGATCGACTGATCGACTGATCGACCCGATCCGACCTGATCCGCATTCGCTCCACCGCGGTGTACGGGCCGCGTGTGCCCGTACACCGCCTCCACCACGGGGGGTACACCCATGCAGCAGCTGTCCGACGCCCGGCTCTACCTGTGCACGGACGCCCGCAAGAAGCAGGGTGACCTCCCCGAGTTCCTGGACGCCGTACTCGCCGGCGGCGTGGACATAGTCCAGCTCCGGGACAAGGGCATGGAGGCCGGGGAGGAGCTCGAGCACCTCCAGGTGTTCGCCGAGGCCGCGCGCCGGCACGGCAAGCTGCTCGCCGTGAACGACCGCGCCGACGTCGCCCACGCCATCGGCTCCGACGTCCTGCACCTCGGCCAGGGCGACATTCCGGTGCCGGCCGCCCGCGCCATCCTGGGTGAGCAGGTGCTGATCGGCCGTTCCTGCCACGCGGAGGCCGAGGTCGACGCGGCCGTCGCCGAGCCCGGCGTGGACTACTTCTGCACCGGCCCCTGCTGGCCGACCCCCACCAAGCCCGGCCGCTACGCCCCCGGCCTCGGGCTCGTCCGGTACGCGGCCTCGCTGGAACAGGACCGGCCCTGGTTCGCCATCGGCGGCATCGACGCCACCAACCTGGACGAGGTGCTGGACGCCGGAGCCACCCGCGTGGTGGTCGTCCGCGCTCTGACCGAGGCCGCCGACCCGGGCGCGGCCGCCGCCGATCTGGCCAAGCGCGTTCGGGCCCGTCTGGGCTAGGAGCGCCCGGGTGTCCAAAAACGTGTCCAAAAGACGGACACCACTTCGGGCTGCGCCACGCCCCGTCTAACCTGCCGGTATGGCCTTTGGTACCGCTTCCACCTGGTCGGACCGTGCACACACGGTCCGCGAACTCCTCGCGTCCGGGAGCTCCTACTCCTTCGAGTTCTGGGCCCCGAAGACCGAGAAGGGCGAACGCAACCTCTGGAACGCGCTGCGCCGGGTGGAGGCGGTGGCGCCCAGCTTCGTCTCCGTGACCTACGGAGCCGGCGGCTCCACCCGCGGCGGCACCGTCAAGGCCACCGAGCAGATCGCCTCGGACACCACCCTGACCCCCGTCGCGCACCTCACCGCCGTGGACCACTCGGTCGCCGAGCTGCGCAACGTCATCGGCCAGTTCGCCGACGCCGGGATCCGGAACATGCTCGTCGTGCGCGGAGACCCGCCGGGCGACCCCATGGGCGAGTGGGTGGCGCACCCCGAGGGCGTCCACTACGCCGCCGATCTGGTCCGCCTGGTCAAGGAGTCGGGCGATTTCTGCGTCGGCGTCGCGGCCTTCCCCGAGATGCACCCGCGTTCGACGGATTGGGACACGGACATCCGGCACTTCGTGGACAAGTGCCGCGCCGGTGCCGACTACGCCATCACCCAGATGTTCTTCGATCCGGAGAATTATCTGCGGCTGCGCGACAGTGTCGCGAAGGCGGGCTGCGAGACCCCGATCATCCCCGAGGTCATGCCTGTTGTGGCCATCAAGCAGCTCGACCGGCTGCCCCAACTCAGTAACGCGGTCTTCCCCGCGGACGTGAAAGAGCGCATGCTCGCGGTCAAGGACGACCCGGCCGCTGTACGCTCCATTGGCATCGAGTTCGCCACGGAGTTCTGCGCGCGGCTGCTGTCCGAGGGTGTACCGGGGCTGCACTTCATCACGCTGAACAATTCCACGGCGACTCTCGAAATCTACGAGAACCTGGGCCTGCACCAGCGGGCCTGACCGGCCGTACGCCATGGGCGGCCGTACCGAGAGGGGCCACGCATGGGAATGACGGTCCTCTACATCGCGTTCGGGATCGTCGCGCTGTGGTTGCTCGCCGAGGTCCTGATGCAGTACAAGGCCCGGCTCCGCTGGCGCCTGCTCGCCTTCGCGGGCTTCCTCGGCGTGGTCGCCGGGGTGATGCTGCCGTCGGTGCCGGTCATCGGCGCCGGCGCGGCCATGTTCGCCCTGGGCCAGACGCTCGTGACGCTCTCGTTCCGCAAGGGCTTCGTGGCCGGCTGGGCGCTGCGCCGCGGCGGGGAACCCGTACGGCAGTCCAGGCGGCGCCGGTCCGGCGGCCCGGTGCACCAGGACCCGTCCCTCCAGGTCACCGACCTGGAGTACGAGGGCCAGAGCCGCGGCCAGGACGCGGACCCGGAGGTCTACAGCCCGGAGCCGGTGCCCGAGGACACCGGCTCCTACGGGATCCAGAGCTTCGTGCCCGCGCAGCCCGGCCCCGACCCCACGCAGACGGCGGCCTTCGCCTCGCCGTTCACCACGGCCGAGCAGGACGCCCACCAGTACGCCGCGTACTACGACCCCTCGCAGTCCCAGGGCGGCCAGGGCGGCTACGACTACTCCGGCGGCTACCCGACGGGTGAGCAGCAGCAGGTCTACGCCGCCTACTCGGACCCGTACATCGGCACCGGCGGCGGGGTCGTGCCGCCGAGCGCCGACCCGTACGCCGGCTACGCCCCGTACGGGGACTACGGGCAGCAGCAGTACTCCATGGACACCCCGCCCGGCGGGGTGTGGGTCCCCCAGCAGCGGACCACCGACGAGTACGGGCAGCCGTATCCGGCGGAGGACCAGCAGCAGGGCTACCCGTACCCCTCCCAGGGGACCGGCGAGTACGAGCAGTACCGCTACTGAGGCTCCGCGAGGGGATTCCGCGGCTCGCCGGAGGTCACTGGGAGCCGCGGAACTCCGCGCCCTCCACGATCAGCCCGGCCACCAGGGCCCCCGTCATCCCGGCGTGCGGCAGTCCGCCGCCGGGGTGCGCCCAGCCGCCCGCCAGGTACAGCCCGGGCACGGCCGTGGTGTTGGCCGGGTGGAGCAGCCGGCCCCCGGCACCCGCGAGTGCGGGCGGGGGCACGGAGCCGCCCACCGCGCCCGTGGCCGCCTCGATGTCGGCCGGGGTGCGCACCTCGTGCCACAACAGCCGCTCCCGCAGCCCTGGAACGGCCTTCGCGGCGAGCTCCAGCAGTTCCTCGACCCCGGGCGCCTCCGGCCCGCACACGGCGCTCACGGTGACCGCCTGATGGTCCGCGTCGGGCCGGGTGGCCGGGTCGTCGGGGCACATCACGGTGACGTCCAGGGCGGGCCCGTGGACCGGTGTGCCGTGGACCAGCGTGCGGTGGACGGCGTCGGCCGGGCGGGCCCCGCGCAGCGCCAGCAGCAGCGTGACCCGGCTGGGCACGCCCTCCCCACGGGCCGGGACCGCGTCCGGGGGCCACGGCAGGGACCGGGCCGGCAGCCGCCGCGGGTCGATCCCGCAGACGACGGAGTCGGCCGCGACCTCGGTGCCGTCGGCCAGCAGCAGCCCGGACGCCCGGCCGGCGGGCGCCAGTACCTCCCGCACCTCGGCGCCGAAGACGAAGGCGACCTTCCGCTCCAGACAGCGCTCGTACACGGCGGTGGCCAGCGCCCGCATCCCGCCGCGCACGTACCAGCTGCCGAAGGTCTGCTCCATGTACGGGAGCACGGCCGCGGAGCCGGGTGCGGTGGCCGGGTCGATCCCGTACGAGCGGACCAGGCCCGTCAGCAGCTCCCCGAGCCCGCCGCCCAGCTCGCGCTCGGCCACCTCGGCGAGGGTCGGGGTCCGGCGGCGCAACAGGCCGCTCTTGCGCAGGGCGGGGTACGGGTCGCCGCCCAGCACCCGCCGGGCCTCGCCCGTGCGCAGCGGTTCCTCCAGCAGCGGGCGGCGGGTGGCGTCCCAGGCGTCCCGGGCGCGGCCCAGCACGCCGTTCCAGCGTTCGCCCGCACCTGGGCCGAAGGCGGAGTCGAGGGCGGCGGCGACTCCGCCGCGGGAGGCGCCCGGCAGGGTGACGTCGATGCCGTGGTGGGGGAGGACGTGCCGGACGGCGGGGTCCACCTGGACCATGTCCACGCAGTCCTCCAGGGACCGCTTGCCGGTCTTCACGAACAGGTCGCGGTAGACGGCGGGCAGGTGCAGCAGCCCGGGCCCGGTGTCGAAGGCGAAGCCCTCGCGCTCGTGTCGCCCGAGCGCTCCGCCGTACGTCGCCCCGCGCTCGTACACCGTCACCTGGTGCCCTGCCACGGCCAGCCGGGCCGCCGTCGCCATCGCGCCCATCCCGGCGCCGATCACCGCAATTCGTGCCATGCGGCCGAGCCTATCGAGCCGGGTCAGCGGGGCGGCGGGGCCCCGGTGACCTGACGGGCCTCGGAGGCCAGCCGCTTCTCCTCGCGGCGTTGGGCACGCCGGCGCAGGAAGCGGCGGATACGGGTCCAGAGGAAGATCAGCAGGGCCAGCCCGGTGGCCAGCAGGACGGCCGCGATGATCGCGGCGGCCTCCGGGTTGAACATCGCGAAGGTGATGAGAGCGCCCACACCGAGGTCCTCGGCGATGCTCATCGCCACATTGGTGAACGGCTCGGGCGAGGTGTTGATCGCCATCCTGGTGCCGGCCTTGACGAAATGGCTGGCCAGTGCGGTGGAGCCGCCGATGGCGCCGGCGGTGATGTCGGAGAGCGAGCCGCTCTGCCCGGCCAGCAGCGCGCCGATCACCGCACCGGACACCGGGCGGATCACGGTGTGGACGGTGTCCCATATCGAGTCCACGTACGGGACCTTGTCGGCGACGGCCTCGCAGAGGAACAGCACTGCCGCGACGATCAGCACGTCGGTGCGCTGCAGCGACGTGGGGACCTCGTCGGTCAGGCCGGTCCGGCCGAAGATGCCGAGCAGGAGGACCACGGCGTAGGCGTTGATCCCACTGGCCCAGCCGCTGGTGAAGACCAGGGGGAGCACACTCATTGGATCATCATGCCGCACGCGCAGCAGTAAGGGGACGGCCGCGCGAAAGCGACCGTCCCCTTAATCACGATGTCCGGGGCCTACTACTGCCCCTGCTCGTCACGGCGGCGCTGCCACCGTTCCTCGATGCGGGTCATCATCGACCGACGCTGCCGGTTGCGGCCGTGGGCCGAACCGCCTGCACTGCCGGAGACGGGCTGCTCGCCAGGCTTGGGTGCCTTGCGCCAACCGGTGACCACGAGAACCGTACATCCCAGCATGACGAGGAACCCCACCACGCTGATCCAGAGCACGTTCGGAATGATCACACCGGTCATGAGGAGCGCGATACCCACCACAATGCCTGCGACTGCCTGGTAGACCCGTCGCCGGGTGTACGTACGCAGTCCGCTTCCCTCAAGCGCTGTCGCGAACTTGGGATCTTCGGCGTACAGCGCTCGCTCCATCTGCTCGAGCATTCGCTGCTCGTGCTCCGAGAGCGGCACGGGAGTCCTCCTCATCCGTCGGTCGCGGGGGGTAGCGACCAGGGGTCCCCTTCAGGATAGGCGGGGAACCGCCCCCGTGATACCCGCCCTCTACGCCACGTTCCTAAAAAAGCACTGCCGGAAAGAACTGCGCGAACCGCACGGCTTGCGCGCGGCCACTGAGGCCGTTATTCCCCAGTGATCCGTCCGCCATGCCGGTCGGTGACCCGATCATACGGGGCCGAGCGCAATAGCGGAGGGTGTGTGGCCGACTCCATGCGCGGAAGATCGCAGATCAGGCCTGCTTGTCGCCCAGCACGTGCAGCTGCGTGGCGACCGCGTGGAAGGCGGGGAGCTCCGCGGCGGCCTCTTCCAGGCGCAGAAGGGCCTCCACCGCGCCCGGCTCGGTGTCCACCAGAACGCCCGGGACGAGGTCGGCGAAGATCCGTACGCCGTGCACCGCGCCGACGGCCAGACCGGCCCCGCCGACCAGCTCGGAAAGCTGTTCGGCGGTGAAGCGGCGCGGCACCGGGTCGCCGGAGCCCCAGCGGCCGGCCGGGTCGGTGAGGGCGGTACGGGCCTCCGTGAAGTGGCCGGCCAGCGCGCGGGCGAGCACGGCCCCGCCGAGGCCGGCGGCCAGCAGGCTGAGCGTGCCGCCGGGGCGCAGGGCCGCCACCGCGTTGGCCACGCCCTCGGCCGGGTCGTCCACGTACTCCAGCACGCCGTGACAGAGCACCACGTCGTACGCGTCCCGCTCGACGACCTCCAAGAGGCCCTGGGCGTCGCCCTGTACGCCGCGGACCAGGTCGGAGAGGCCGGCCTCGGACACCCGGCGCTCCAGCCCGAACAGCGCGTTCGGGCTGGGGTCGACCACGGTGACCCGGTGGCCCAGGTGTGCCACCGGCACGGCGAACTTGCCGGTGCCGCCGCCCGTGTCGAGCACGTCCAGCACTTCCCGCCCGGTCGCCTTCACCCGGCGGTCGAGGGCCTCCTTGAGGACCTCCCACACCACGGCGGTGCGAAGGGAGGCGCGGGGGCGGGAATTGTCCGACACGGCTGATGGCTCCTCGGCGCGCTAGGGAAGGGGTGAGCGTCAGTGCCCCACCCGGCCCCACCCTATTGCCTTACGCAGCCCGGCAGCTCATCCCGCGTCCGGACGCTCCGGACGCGGCCCCGGCACGGGCCCCGGGAGGGTCTGCGTCAGGGGTCGCAGGGCGAGCATGCGCTCCACCAGGCGCAGGAACATCGAGGCGGCGCGCACCAGATCGTCCGCCTGCCGGCTGCTCGCCGCGCCCGCTATCCCCGCCTCGGCCCGGGCCCGGCGCTCCGCGCCGGAGGCGAAGAGCGCGCTCCACTCGGCGAGCTCCGGCGCTATCTCCGGGAGCACCTCCCACGCGCTGCGGATCCGGGGCCGCCGCCGCGGGTTGACCGGTTCGGGCCGGCCCCGCGCGGCGAGCACGGCCGCGGCGGTGCGCAGCGCGGCGAGGTGGGCGGTGGCGTACCGCTCGTTGGGCCTGGTCAGCCGAGCCGCCTCGGCCAGGCCGCCGCGGGCCTTTTCGAGCAAGTCGAGCGCTGCCGGCGAAGCCGCCGACTTGCGCGGGACGGGATGGACAGGGGACGGGGACGGTGTGGCCATGACGAACCTCCTGTCAGTCGCGTTGCACGGTGCGTTGCTGCCTTGTCCTCATCGTGACGGGCCCCACTGACAATCGCGCTGACCTGCGCTTTCGCGGTCCTGGGTCGAGTAACTGCCCCCTCCTGCACCGCCGGTGCCCAAAGGGATGCTAGTTTTTGAACTGACCGGTCAGTTCAAAAAGAAGGGGGGACGGCGTGGACAGCCCGCACGGCGCGGCCGTCAAAGCCGAGAACTTCGGACTCAAGGGCCCGCGAGGTTGGGCCTTCCGGGGAATCGGCGTGGACGCGGCGCCCGGCTCGCTCATCGCGGTCGAAGGCCCCTCCGGCAGCGGCCGCACCTGCCTGCTCCTCGCTCTCACCGGACGGATGAAGGCCACCGAGGGCCACGCCGAGATCGGCCGGCACCGGCTGCCGAAGCGGATGACCGCGGTCCGTCGGATCGCCGCCCTCGGCCCGGTCACCGGTGTCAACGAGCTCGACCAGGCCCTCACCGTCGCCGAGCAGCTGCGCGAAGGCGCCCTGCTCCAGCGGCGCTACGAAGGTTCGGTCCGCGCCCTGCTGCGCCCCCGGGAAGAGCGCAGCGCCGCGGCCGGGGCCCGCATCGAGGCCGCGCTGGCCGCCGCCGGGCTCGACCTCGACACGCTGCCCAAGGGCGGGCGCACCTCCGTACGGGACCTGGAACGACTGGAGTCCGTACGGCTGTCCGTGGCCATCGCCCTGCTGGGCGAGCCGCGGCTGCTGGCCCTGGACGACCTCGACCTCAAGCTCTCGGACGCCGAACGCGACCAGGCCTGGGCCCTGCTCCGCGGGATCGCCGCCGCGGGCACCACCGTCCTCGCCGTGTGCAGCGAGGCCCCGGCGGACGCCACCGTCCTGCGGACCTGCCCACCCGACGCCGCCGGACCCGCGGCCGACGGCGAACCGAACACCACCGGTGACGACACCGGCAACGAAGTCGGCGACGACACCGACGAAGAATCCGACGAAGACACGAAGGGGGCGGACGATGCGCTCGCCGAAGCTGGCCGCGCTTGAGCTGAAGCGGTTCGGGCGGGGGAAGCTGCCCCGGGCCGCACTCGTCGCACTGCTCCTGCTGCCGCTGCTCTACGGGGCCCTGTACCTCTGGTCCTTCTGGGACCCGTACAGCCGCCTCGACAAGGTGCCCGTCGCCCTCGTCAACTCCGACAAGGGCGCCACCGTCGAAGGCAAGCGCATCGACGCCGGCGACGAGATCACCAAGAAGCTCCACGACAGCAAGACCTTCGACTGGCGCGAGGTCAGCGCCGAGGAGGCCGCCAAGGGTCTGGAGAACGGGACGTACTACCTGTCCCTCACCATGCCCGCGGACTTCAGCGAGAAGATCGCCTCCAGCTCCGGCGAGGACCCCGCCACCGGCGCCCTCCAGGTCCGCACCAACGACGCCAACAACTACATCGTCGGCTCGATCTCCCGCACCGTCTTCTCCGAGGTCCGCTCGGCGGCGTCCACCAACGCCTCCCGCGGCTACCTCGACAAGATCTTCGTCTCCTTCTCCGACCTCCACGACAAGACCGCCGAGGCCGCCGACGGCGCCGACAAGCTCAAGGACGGCGCGAGCAAGGCCCAACAGGGCGCCAAGGAGATCGCCGACGGCCTCGACACCGTCGAGGAGAAGAACGGCGAGCTCACCGGCGGGCTGAAGAAGCTCAACTCGGCCGCGGCCAAGCTGGCGACCGGCTCCAAGGACGTCGCCGCCGGCACCCAGAAGGTCGCGGACAAGGTCAAGGGCACCGCCTCCCAGGTCCGCCCCTACCTCGACAACCCCAAGGAGATCGCCGACGCGGCCCTCCTCGTCGCGGACACCGCCAAGGTCGTCAACAACCACCTCGACACCTTCGGCAAGAAGGCCCCCGCAGCCGCCAAGGTCAGCAAGCAGGCCGCCGCCCTCGCCGCCGACACCTACACCCGCACCTGCACGGGTTCGGCGCCGAGGCCCCTGCCCGCCGCCTGCGCCGACATGAAGAAGCTGAAGGACGCCAGCGCCGAGGCCGCCCTGCTCACCGGCGACATCGACACCCTGGTCAAGGACTCGGGCGGCGACCTGGCCACCCTGCGCAAGCAGCTCACCGACCTGGAGAAGCAGGCCCGCAAGCTCGCCGCGGGCGCCCCCGGCCTCGCCGGCAAGCTCGACCAGGCCGTCGCCGACGTGAACGCCCTCAACGACGGCGCCCACAAGGTCGCCACCGGCATGGCCCAGCTCCACGCCGGCCTGGGCAAGGCCACCGACGGCTCCGCGGCCATCGGCGAGGGCGTCGGCAAGATCGGCGACGGCGCGCACAGCCTCGACGGAGGCATCTACAAGCTCGTCGACGGCAACGCCGCCCTGGCCGACGGCCTGCACGAGGGCGTCGACAAGATCCCGGACTACGACGACCAGCAGCGCGACGCCCGCACCGAGGTCATGGCCGACCCCGTACGGCTCGCCAACCAGTCCCTGCACAAGGCGCCCAACTACGGCACCGGCTTCGCCCCCTACTTCATCCCGCTCTCCCTCTGGGTCGGCTCGATGGTCGCCTACATGCTGATCGCCCCGCTCAACAAGCGGGCCCTGGCCGCCGGTGCCTCGCCCTGGCGGATCGCCCTCGCCGGCTGGCTGCCCGTGGCGGGCCTCGGCGCGGCGCAGGTGGCCATGCTGATGTCCGTACTGCACTGGGGCCTCGGCCTGGAAATGGCCCACCCGGCCCTCACCATCGGCTTCCTGATGCTGGTCACGGGCTGCTTCGCGGCGATCGTGCAGTGGCTCAACGCCAAGTTCGGCGCGGCCGGGCGGATCCTCGTCCTCGCCGTGCTGATGCTCCAGCTGACCTCGGCGGGCGGCACCTACCCCGTCCAGACCAGCCCCGGCTTCTTCAACGCCATCCACCCGTACCTGCCGATGTCGTACATCGTCGAGAGCCTGCGCCACCTGATCAGCGGCGGGCCGCTCACCGTGGTCTGGCAGGGCTGCGCGGTCCTGGTGGCCTTCACGGTCGGCGCCCTCGCCCTCACCGCGCTCGCCGCACGGGGCAAGCAGGTGTGGACCATGGACCGGCTGCACCCCGAACTGAGCCTGTAGAGAGCTGTTGACCTGTGAGAATCAGCGCCATGGAAAGCAGCACCGGTACAAGCGCGGGCGGCGCCCGACGCCAGGCCACCCGGCAGAAGCTCTACGAGGCGGCCGTGACGCTCATCGCCGAGCAGGGCTTCTCGGCGACCACCGTCGACGAGATCGCCGAGCGGGCGGGCGTGGCGAAGGGCACCGTCTACTACAACTTCGCCAGCAAGAACGACCTCTTCGAGGAACTGCTCCGGCACGGCGTCGGACTGCTGACCGCGTCCCTGCGGGAGGCGGCGGAATCGACCGAGGCACGCGGCGGCACGCGCGTCGAGGCCCTCGACGGGATGATCCGGGCCGGTCTCGTCTTCATCGACCGCTACCCGGCCTTCACGCAGCTGTACGTCGCCGAGCTGTGGCGGACCAACCGGACCTGGCAGTCCACGCTCATGGTGGTCCGCCAGGAGGCGGTGGCCGTGGTGGAGAAGGTGCTGCGGGAGGGCGTCGAGCGGGGTGAGCTGAGCGCGGAGATCGACGTGCCGCTGACGGCGGCGGCGCTGGTCGGGATGGTGCTGGTGGCCGCGCTGGACTGGCAGTCCTTCCAGCGCGAGCGGTCCCTGGACGACGTCCACTCGGCGCTGTCGCTGCTGCTGCGGGGCCGGGTCAGCGGGCGGTAACCCCCCGGTCGGCGGTGCCGTGCGGGCCACGGAGCCCGTACAACTGGTGGGGCCGGCCGCGGCGACTGAGTATCCGTACCTAGAGGCGGATATGAGTACGCGCGCGGATGGGCCCCCACCTGCGCGGACGCCAGACTGGGGGCAACGGACGGAAGACCCGGTCCGCACCGCCGACACGGGGCTGCGGAGCGGGCCGGGTGTCTTCTCGTCCGGTTACGGGGGGCGGCGCGGCGAGGCTCGGGGGGATCGAGCCCCGCCGCGCCGTCGCGTCCGCGGGTCGCCGGGTGCGCGCCGCTCCTGGGGCTCCGCCCCAGACCCTCCCCCAGACTTCGTCCGGGGGGACCCCCGCGCCTCAAACGCCGGCGGGGCTGGAAATTGCTGCGCAAATGGAACGGTGGAAGGGCGGGGAGGGGCAGGCCGCCCGCAGGGCCCGCCCCCGCCCGTCAGCCGCGGCCGCGCAGAGGCAGCCGGAGGCGGACTGCCGTCAGGCGGGTCGAGACCGACGAGGTCACCGCCGTCCAGCGGCGTGACGCCGCCCACGAGAGACGGGCCGCCGAGCGCGGCAGCAGCAGTGCGCGCAGGCGCGAGCGGCGGGACACCGCGGACAGCAGGCCCGCACGGGCCAGGAGGACGTCCGAAGACAGCCCCGGGTACGAGACCTCCGCGCCCGGGGGCGCGTACAGCGACCGTTCCACCGCGCCCGCCACCCGGTGCACGGCGGCGGAAGCCTCCGCGTCCAGCCGCCCGAGGTCCGCCACGCGCGCAGCGGCCCGGCGTGGGGACAGCGCCCCGTCCGGCGCCACGCCCACGTCCCACGCCGCGTCGCCCAGCTCCCGCCAGGCCGCCAGCACCTCACCCGAGCCCAGCCGGCGCGCCCGCAGCCGGGTCCGCCACAGCAGCGGCAGCAGCGGCAGGCCCAGTACCGCAAGCGCGACCACCGCCCAGACCGCGATCGTCGCCGCCGAAGGCCCACCGCCACCGGAGGATCCCGCCGCCGGCGCGGCCGCACCGCACTCGCCGAGCTTCCTCAGCTCCGGCGGGCAGTCGTCCGCCGTCGACGGCGCCGGGGACGGCGCGGGCGTGTTCTGCGAGGGCAGCGGCGCCGGCGCCGACGGCTGGGGCGCCTGCGCCTGCGGCCGGGAGTAGTCCGGCACCGTGAGGCCGGACCGCGGCGTCGGCTCGAACCGGGTCCAGCCCACCCCCTGGAAGTACAGCTCCGGCCAGGCGTGCGCGTCCCGCATCGAGACGTTCACGCTGCCGTCCGCCTGCTTCTCCCCGGGCGTGAAGCCCACCGCCACCCGCGCCGGGATGCCCAGCGAACGGGACATCGCGGCCATCGAGAAGGCGAAGTGGACGCAGAAGCCCTCCTTGTCGGCGAGGAACCGCGCCACCGCGGCCGACCCCGTGCCCGAGGCGGTCTTCGTGTTGTAGCGGAACCCGCCGGTCACCGCGAAGTAGTCCTGGAGCTTGACCGCCCGCGTGTAGTTGTCCTTCGACCCCTGCGTCACCTGGCGGGCCGTCTCGGCGACCACCGGCGGCAGGTTGTCCGGCAGCTTCGTGTACTCGGCCACGATGCCCGCTTCGGGTTCCGGGGCCTTGGAGAGCTGCTGCGCCGTCGGCTTCAGCAGCAGGCTCCCCACGGTGTACATGGCGCCCTGGACGTTCTGGAACTTGTCCCGGCCCAGCTGGTCCCCGACCAGCGTCCGGCCCTCCGGCTCGAACCGCCACTTCCCGCCGATCTCCACCCGCGTCGCCGGGTACGGCATCGGCAGGTAGCGCTGGGTGTACGTGTCCGCCGCGGAGACGCTGGTCCGCACCTCGATCGCGCCCGCCCGGACCGCCGGGCTGAGCCCGGGCGGTGTCGGGAGCGGCTGCGGGACGTCGGTCAGCGCCCGTCCGGAGGCCTCCCACTTGACCCCGTTGAACTCGTCCAGCGCCAGGATCCGCAGGTACTGCTCGCTCTGCTGCGGATTGTCCGTGCGGTACTTCAGCACCACCCGGTTGTCCTGCGCGTTCAGGCTGCTCTGCAGGGACACGAGCGGGTTGACGGCCGAGATCGTCCCGCCCGCCCCGCTGCCGCCGCCCTCTTCGCCCCGCGCGCCCAGCAGCCCGCCGCCTAGCGCGGGCAGCGCCGCCGGCACCGCCAGTGCGATGCCCAGCGCCACCACGCCGATCCGCCGCCCGGTCCGCACCGGGGCCGTCGCCTGACCGCCCTCACCGCCGCCCAGGCCGGAGGCGGCCGAGACCCGCTCGCGCGGGGCCGCGCCGAAGACCCGGCCCCACTGGGCGAGCCGGTCGCGGCCCTCGGCCAGCAGCATCATCAGGAAGCCGCAGCCCGCGAGCAGGAAGGAGAACCAGGAGGCCTTCCCGCCGCCCGACAGGCCCGCGGCCACCGAGTACAGCGCGAGCAGGGGCAGCCCGGCCGCCGCGGCCGTCCGCGCGGTCACCGCCAGGGTGTCCACCAGCAGCCCGATGAGCAGCACCCCGGACAGCAGAAGCAGCCGGATGCCGTCGGTCAGCGGGGCCGGGATCGCGAACTCGCTCACGTCCTGGACGCCCCGCTGGAACAGCCCACCGAAGTCCGTGACCAGGTAGGCCAGCGGGCCCTGCCCGGTCGACTCGCCCTTGCCCAGGAAGAGGAACGCGAGCAGCACCAGGGACACCAGGGCCTGCGCGGCCACGGTCAGCGACCGGGCCAGCGGCACCCGCCGCGCCCCGGCCCCCACCGCGCTCTGCACGGCCAGCAGCAGCGCCGCCTGCAGCAGCCAGCCCGCCGACTGCACCAGCGGGGTCAGCGACCACGAGGTGAGCAGCGTCGCCAGTGCCGCGAACAGCGTCAGTCTCGCCCGCCCGCTCATCCGCGTCCTCCGGAGGTTCCCGTGCCGAGGGGGGTGCTCCCGGCCTGTCGCCACAGCTCGCCGAAGGCCACCCCGGGCGGGACGGCCACCGCCGTCCAGCCCGCGTCGCGCAGTCTGTGCAGCCTTTCCTCCAGGGAGGGCAGGTCGTGACGGAGCGCGGGCTCCCCGGCCCAGGTCGCCGAGTCCAGTACGAAGGCCACCGCGCTCCCGGCACGCTGGCGCAGCTTGGCCGCCAGCTCGGTCTGTACGTCGTCCAGGTCCCCGAAGAAGGCGATGAGGAGCCCGTCACCGCCGGCTCCGCCGAAACCGCCGCCGTCACCGGCGACGCGCACCGCGTCGTAGGCCCGGGAGATCCCCGCGCCGTCGGAGTGCCCGATGACCGCCAGGGTGTCCATCATCAGACCGGCGGCCTCCGCGGACTCCTGGCCGCCGGAGGAGAAGCCTCCACCGCCCTGGCCCGGCACCGAGTTCCCGGTGTCCGTGAGCAGCCGCACCGAGAGGCCCTGTTCCAGCAGGTGCACCAGGGTGGAGGCGGCCGCGGAGACGGCCCATTCGAAGGCGGAGTCGGGGCCCGCTCCCTCGAAGGCGACGTCCCGGGTGTCCAGCAGGACGGTGGCCCGGCTGCGCTGCGGCTGCTCCTCGCGGCGCACCATCAGCTCGCCGTAGCGGGCGGTGGAGCGCCAGTGCACCCGGCGCAGGTCGTCGCCGCGCCGGTAGGTGCGCGGGATCACGTCGTCGTCGCCTGCCAGGGCCAGCGAGCGGCGGCTGCCGTCGCCGTAGCCGGAGGAGTCGCCCGCCAGCCGGACCGGCGGCAGGGGCTCGGTGCGCGGGATGACGGTGAGGGTGTCGTACGTGCTGAACGAGCGGGTCAGCTCGACCAGCCCGAACGGGTCGGTCAGCCGAAGCTGGAGCGGTCCGAGCGGATAGCGGCCGCGCAGGTCGGAGCGGACCCGGTAGGACACCTCGCGGCGCCCGCCGGGCTCGACCCGGTCCAGGACGAACCGTGGGCGCGGGCCCAGTACGTACGGCACGCGGTCCTGGAGCATCAGCAGTCCGGTGGGCACGCGGGACACGTTGTCCATGCGCAGCTGCACCCGGGCCTCGGCGCCCGCGGGCACCCGGTTCGGGGTGAGCCGGCGGCTGCCGGAGACCCGGTGGCGGGTGCGGTGCAGGGCGTAGACGCAGATCAGCGGCAGGGCGGTGAGCAGCAGGCCGACCCGCAGCAGTTCGCCCTGGCCCAGGACGTACGCGCACACGGCGGCGGCGACCCCGGCGGCCAGGAACGAGCGGCCGCGGGTGGTGAGACCGGACAGGGAGGCGCGCAGCCCGCCGACGCCACCGCGGTCCGCGCCGCCGGGGGCACCGGCGCTCATCAGAAGCTCCGGATGCCCGCGCCGGGCGGCATCTCGCCGCCGGAGTGCGCGGCCGGTACGGGGGTGCGCTGCAGGATGTCGGCGACGACCTGCTCGGCGGTGCGCCGGTTCAGCTGGGCCTGCGCGGTGAGCAGCAGGCGGTGGGCGAGGACCGGGGCGGCGAGCGCCTGGACGTCGTCGGGCAGCACGTAGTCCCGGCCGGCGAGCGCGGCGGAGGCCTTCACGGCGCGCAGCAGGTGCAGGGTGGCGCGCGGCGAGGCGCCCAGCCGCAGGTCAGGGTGGCTGCGGGTGGCGGATACCAGGCCTACGACGTACCGCTTGACGGGCTCGGCCACGTACACCTCGCGGACGGCCTCGATCAGCTTGACGATCTCGTGGGCGTGCGCGACGGCCGTCAGGTCGTCGAGCGGGGAGAGCCCGCCGTGCACGTCGAGCATCTGGAGCTCGGCCTCGGGGCCGGGGTAGCCGACGGAGACGCGGGCCATGAAGCGGTCGCGCTGGGCCTCGGGCAGCGGATAGGTGCCCTCCATCTCCACCGGGTTCTGGGTGGCGACGACCATGAAGGGGCTCGGCAGCGCGTAGGTGGTGCCGTCGATGGTGACCTGGCGCTCCTCCATCGACTCCAGCAGCGCGGACTGGGTCTTGGGGGAGGCGCGGTTGATCTCGTCGCCGATGACGATCTGCGCGAAGATCGCGCCCGGCTTGAACTCGAACTCGCGGCGCTGCTGGTCGTAGATGCTGACACCGGTGATGTCGGAGGGCAGCAGGTCCGGCGTGAACTGGATGCGCTGCACCGAGCAGTCGATGGACTTGGCCAGCGTCTTGGCGAGCATCGTCTTGCCGACGCCCGGTACGTCCTCGATCAGCAGGTGCCCTTCGGCGAGGAGCACGGTCAGCGCGAGGCGAACGACCTCGGGCTTGCCCTCGATCACGCTCTCGACCGAGTGGCGCACCCGCTCCGCCGTGCTCGTCAGATCCGCGAGGCTCGCTCGGTCGTCATACGTCGTCACCTGTACTCCTCGGCCCAAAATGCGGGGCCGACGCCCTTGGCGCATGACCGGCCCACCCCAGAAAACGCGGACACCGGCCCGGGAGGTCCCGGGTGGCGTCTCCCCGCATTCTTGACGGCGTTACGGCCTTGTGTCACTCAAGAGCTCGGATCGATCTCCCGCAGGAGCCCGGTGTGTACGTCGAAGACGAAGCCTCGCACATCGTCGCGGTGGGGCAGGAAGGGGTTCGTGCGAACCCGCTGCATCGACTGGCGAACGTCCTGGTCCACGTCCCGGAAGGCCTCGACGGCCCAGGCCGGGCGCTGGCCGACCTCGTCCTCCAGCTCGTGCCGGAAGTCCTCGGTCAGGCTTTCGAGACCGCATCCGGTGTGGTGGATGAGTATGACCGAGCGGGTGCCCAGGGCCCGCTGGCTGATCGTGAGGGAGCGGATGGTGTCGTCGGTGACGACCCCGCCCGCGTTGCGGATCGTGTGACAGTCGCCGAGCTCCAGGCCGAGGGCCTTGTGCAGGTCGAGGCGGGCGTCCATGCAGGCGACGATCGCCACCTGGAGGACGGGGCGGGCGTCCATGCCGGGATCGGTGAAGCCCGACGCGTAGGCACGGTTCGCCGCGACCAGCCGGTCGGTGACGCCGCCTCCGGTGGAAGTCTTGTGTGCGGACTCGGCGGGCAGGGATGCGGAAGTCGTCATGCATACGACGTTAGTGGTCACAGCTTGTGCAGGCATTGGGTGAGGCGGGACAAGTCAGGTCAACCGGGTGTGTTGTGAGCTAATCCACAGGGGTGAGACGGGGGAGGCTGTACGGGTGATTCGCGGCTTTTGCCGGTTCACCGCGAGAGGGGCGCACCGCACCGGGGCGGTTCGTTGACCGCGGCGACCGTTGCACTAAAGTGACGCGAACCGGCCGGAGCCCGGCCCTGACCGGCCGCCCGGCCCCCTGGTAACACTCCGCGTGCGCGGCGCGGCGTATGCCTGCCGCGCCGTTATCTGAGAGGGCGCTTTGACTAGCGAGTCCCGACATGTCCCGGTGATGCTCCAGCGGTGCCTGGACCTGTTGGCCCCGGCGCTGGAGAGGCCGGGGGCCGTCGTCGTCGACTGCACCCTCGGCCTCGGCGGCCACAGCGAGGCCCTGCTGACCCGGTTCCCCGAGGCCCACCTGATCGGCCTCGACCGCGACAAGGAGGCCCTGAGGCTCTCCGGCGAGCGCCTCGCGCCCTTCGGTGACCGGGCCACCCTCGTCCACGCGATCTACGCCGACCTGGCCGAGGTCCTCGACGGGCTGGGCATCCCGACCGTCCAGGGCATCCTCTTCGACCTCGGCGTCTCCTCCATGCAGCTCGACGAGGCCGACCGCGGGTTCGCGTACGCGCAGGACGCGCCGCTGGACATGCGCATGGACCAGACGACCGGCATCAGCGCCGCCGAGGTGCTCAACACCTACGCGCCGGGCGAGCTCGTACGGATCCTGCGCCAGTACGGCGAGGAGAAGCAGGCGAAGCGGATCGTGTCCGCGATCGTCCGGGAGCGGGAGAAGGAGCCGTTCTCGAACAGCGCCCGGCTCGTCGAGCTGATCCGCGACGCGCTGCCGCAGGCGGCCAAGCGGACCGGCGGCAACCCCGCCAAGCGGACCTTCCAGGCCCTGCGCATCGAGGTCAACGGCGAGCTGTCCGGGCTGGAGAAGGCCATTCCGGCGGCGGTGGACCGGATCGCGGTCGGCGGCCGGATCGCCGTGCTCTCCTACCACTCGCTGGAGGACCGCCTGGTCAAGCAGGTCTTCGCGGCGGGCGCCACCTCCACGGCCCCGCCCGGGCTGCCGGTGGTGCCGGAGAAGTACCAGCCGAAGCTGAAGCTCCTGACGCGCGGGGCGGAGCTGCCGACCGAGGAGGAGATCGCCGAGAACCGGCGGGCCGCGCCGGCCAGGTTCCGCGGGGTCGAGCGCATCCGGGAGGCGCGGCTGTGACCAAGGCCGCCGCCGGGACCGGACCGGGGAGGTTCGCCACGCTGACGCGCCGGGCGCTCGGCGGGCGGCCCGTCCGCCCTGCCCGCCCGCGCCCCGGCGGCCAGGCGGCGCGGACGCCGTTCGTGCTGCTGGTCGTGGCCCTGCTCGCCGGCGGCCTGATCAGCCTGCTGCTGCTGAACTCCGCGCTGAACGAGGGCTCCTTCCAGCTGACCAAGCTGAAGAAGGAGACCACCGCCCTGACGGACGAGGAGCAGGCGCTCCAGCGGGACGTGGACGCGTACTCGGCGCCGGACGCGCTGCAGCGGCGGGCGCAGGAGCTGGGGCTGGTCCCGGGTGGCAGCCCGGTCTTCATCGGCCCGGACGGCAAGGTCACCGGCACCGTGGCCGAGGCGGAGCCGCCGCCGGCCCCGTCGCCGCCGCCGTCCGCCGCCGCGGTCGCACCGGGCCAGGCCCCGGCCCAGCCGCCTTCGGCTTCCGCCGCCGCGCCGAACCCGAACCCCGGGGGAGCCTCCCCCGCGCCCCAGCCCACTCCTGGAAGGTGACGCCGTGACGCGGATCCCTGCGGGGCTTTCCCCCACCCCGCCCTTCCTCCGTTCCCCGGGCTCCGCCCGGACCCGTTCCCGGGGGCTCCGCCCCCGTACCCCCGCGCCTCAAACGCCGGCGAGGCTGGATTTGGCTGATCCCGTCCGCCATGAGCGGCTGGGTTGCCGCGCAGCGGCAATTCCAGCCCCTCCGGCGTTTGAGGAGCGGGGTCTGGGGCGGAGCCCCAGGGTGCCCGGGCGGAGCCCGGGGGCGCTTGCGCGGCGGCGCCGCACCGGCAGCGGAACGGCGGTGGCACGGTGAGCCCCGGGCGGGACCCGCGGCGGGTGCCCGGGCCGGGGAGGCCGAGGAGCGGGGCCGGCGCACGGCCGGCCGGGTCGCGCCCGGCGACCCGGAGGCCGCCCGCGCCGCGCAAACCCCACACCATCCGGCTCGGCAGCCCCCGCCCCCGGCTGCGTCTGGTCAGCGTCGGCCTGACACTCGTCATGGTCGCCTTCGTGGTTCGCCTGCTCCAGGTGCAGGCCGTCGACGCCTCCGCCTTCTCCGCCGAGGCCTCCAAGAACCGCTACACCAGCGTCAAGCTGGCCGCCGAACGCGGCGAGATCACCGACCGCAAGGGCGTGGCCCTGGCCACCAGCGTCGACGCGTACGACATCACCGCCGACCCGAAGATGTTCACCCCGCAGGACAGCAAGGCGCCGGACGCCCCCGAGCAGGCGGCCGCCCTCCTCGCGCCCATCCTCGGCGCGGACGCCAAGACCCTCACGGCCAAGCTGAAGACCAAGAACTCCCGCTACGTGATCCTGGCCCACCGCCAGACCCCCCAGGTCTGGAACCAGATCAAGGACCTCAAGCGGGTCTTCGCGGAGAAGGCGGCGGCCGACAAGAAGAACAACGGCCCCGGCGCCAACGTCCTGGCGGGGGTGTTCAAGGAGGACAGCAGCAAGCGCGTGTACCCGAACGGCGACCTCGCCGCCGGGATACTGGGTTACGTCAACGCCGAGGGCGCCGGCGCCGGCGGTCTGGAGTCCTCCCTCGACAAGAAGCTGGCCGGCAAGGACGGCGAGGTCACCTACGCCCAGTCGGGTGGCCGGAAGGTCCCCACGGCCGGTTCCAGCGAGAAGCCCGCCGTGCCCGGCGAGGACATCGAGCTGACCATCGACCGCGACATCCAGTGGGCCGCGCAGAGCGCCGTCGCCGAGCAGGTCGAGAAGTCCGGCGCCGACCGCGGCTACGTCATCGTCCAGGACACCCGCACCGGCGAGGTGCTGGCCATGGCCAACGCCCCCGGCTTCGACCCCAACGACCTGACCCGGGCCAGTTCCGCCGCCATGGGCAACGCCGCGCTCCAGGACGTGTACGAGCCCGGTTCCACCGCCAAGGTGATGTCGATGGCCGCCGTACTGGAGGAGAAGAAGGCCACCCCGGAGACCCACGTCGAGGTCCCCAACCGGCTGCACCGCGGCGACCGGCTCTTCAAGGACGACATCGACCACCCGACCTGGTACCTGACCCTCAACGGGGTCCTCGCCAAGTCCTCCAACATCGGCACCATCCTGGCCACCGGCCGGCTCGGCCCCACCCAGCCCGAGGCCAACAAGGTCCTGTACTCCTACCTGACCAAGTTCGGCATGGGTCAGCCCACCGGACTGAACTACCCCGGTGAGTCCCGCGGCATCCTCGCCAAGCCCGAGGACTGGTCCACCTCCCAGCAGTACACGATCCCCTTCGGCCAGGGCCTGTCCCTCAACGCCATGCAGGCGGCCTCCGTGTACTCGACCATCGCCAACGGAGGTGTCCGGATCGAGCCGACCCTGGTCCGCGGCACCCGGGGCCCCGACGGCCGCTTCACCCCCGCCCCGGCCCCCGAGCGGAACCAGGTGATCAGCAAGGAGACCGCCAAGACCCTCGCCGAGATGCTCGAATCCGTGGTCGACGACCAGGAGGGCACCGGCACCAAGGCGAAGATCCCCGGCTACCGGGTCGGCGGCAAGACCGGCACCTCCAACCGGGTGGATCCGGCCACCGGCCGCTACAAGGGCTACACCGCCTCCTTCGCCGGCTTCGCGCCGGCCGACAACCCGCGGATCACCGTCTACTGCGCCATCCAGAACCCCACCAAGGGCAGCTACTTCGGCGGCCAGATCTGTGGCCCCATCTACAAGAAGGTCATGGAGTTCGCCCTCAAGACCCTCCAGGTCGCCCCCACCGGATCCGCCCCCGCCGGGCTCCCGGTCACCTACGAACCCGGCCCGCAGCCCGCTGCGAAGCCGGGTCAGTGACCGGCCGCCCCGGCCCGAAAGCGTGAGGCACCATCAGTGACAACGATCACCCCGAAACCCAGGAACCAGTCGGCCGCCGGCGCGGAGGCCGGGCCCTCACTTCGCGGGCGGCCCACCGCGCCCGGTACGCTCACCGCCGTGCCCCACGCTGATCAGCCCAGAACCACCCAGAAGGACGCCCCGGCAGCGCCGCCGGGAGCGCCGCGGCCCCAGTCCGTACGCCCGACCGAGCTCGGCGAGCTGGCCGCACTGCTGGACCTGCCCGAACCGGCCGCCACGGCGATCACCGGCATCACGCACGACTCCCGTGCGGTCCGCCCGGGAGACCTGTACGCCGCCCTGGCCGGAGCCAGGACGCACGGCGCCGACTTCGCCGCCCAGGCGGCCGGCCTCGGCGCCGCCGCCGTGCTGACCGACCCCGCCGGGACGGAGCGCGCGGCCGCCACCGGGCTGCCCGTCCTGACCGTCGCCGACCCGCGCGGCCGGATGGGCGAGCTCGCCGCCGCGATCTACGGCCGGCCCGGCGAGGACCTGCTCCAGATCGGCATCACCGGCACCTCCGGCAAGACCACCACGGCGTACCTCGTCGAAGGCGGACTGCGCGCCGCGGGCCGCCGCACCGGACTCGTCGGCACGGTCGAGATGCGCATCGGCGACGAGCGCATCAAGTCGGAGCGGACCACCCCCGAGGCCACCGACCTCCAGGCCCTCTTCGCGGTCATGCGCGAACGCGGGGTCGAGGCCGTCGCCATGGAGGTCTCCAGCCACGCCCTGGTGCTCGGCCGCGTCGACGGCTGCGTGTTCGACGTCGCCGTCTTCAACAACCTGAGCCCGGAACACATGGAGTTCCACTCCGACATGGACGACTACTTCCAGGCGAAGGCGGGGCTCTTCACCCCCCGCCGGGCCCGCCTGGGCGTGGTCAACCTCGACGACGAGTACGGCCGCCGACTCACCGAGGAGGCGACGATCCCGGTCGTCACCTTCTCCGCGACGGGCGACCCGGCCGCCGACTGGCGCGCCGAGGACGTGGTCTTCGGGCCGGCGAGCTCCACCCTGACCCTGCTGGGCCCCGAGGGACAGCGCGTACGGGCCACCGCCCCGCTGCCCGGCCCGTTCAACGTCGCCAACACCGTCGCCGCCGTCGTCACGCTCGCCGCCGCCGGCCTCGACCCGCAGACCGCCGCCGACGGCGTCGCCGCGGTCCCCGGGGTCCCCGGCCGGCTGGAGCGGGTCGACGCGGGACAGCCGTACCTGGCCGTCGTCGACTACGCCCACAAGACGGACGCCGTCGAGTCGGTGCTGCGCGCCCTGCGCGAGGTCACCACCGGCAAGCTGCACATCGTGCTCGGCTGCGGCGGCGACCGCGACACCACCAAGCGCGGCCCGATGGGCGCCGCGGCCGCCCGGTACGCCGACGTGGCCGTGCTGACCTCCGACAACCCCCGCTCCGAGGACCCCCTGAAGATCCTCGCCGCGATGTTCGAAGGCGCCGTGTCCGTACCGCCCGCCGAGCGGGGCACCGTCCTCGTCGACGCGGACCGGGCCGCGGCCATCGCCGCCGCCGTCGCGCGCGCCGAGCCCGGAGACACCGTGCTGGTGGCCGGGAAGGGCCACGAGCAGGGCCAGGACACCGCGGGGGTCGTACGCCCCTTCGACGACCGCGAAGTGCTCCGCGCCGCGATCGAGCGCCAGGAAACCGCGCATCTTCGAGATGGCCGACAGGCCGAGGTGAACCAGTGATCCCCCTTTCCCTCGCCGAGATCGCCGACATCACCGGCGGGCGGCCCCACGACATACCGGATCCGTCGGTGCGGATCAGCGGGCCCGTGGTCATCGACTCCCGTCAGGTGGAGTCCGGCAGCCTGTTCGCCGCCTTCGACGGCGAGCACGTCGACGGCCACGACTACGCCGAGCGCGCGGTGGCCGCCGGAGCCGCGGCCGTCCTCGCGGCCCGGCCGGTCGGCGTGGCCGCCATCGTCGTCCCCGACGTGGAGAAGGCGCTCGGCGCCCTCGCCCGTGCCGTCGTCGAGCGGCTCGGCACCGACGTGGTGGCCCTGACCGGTTCCGCCGGAAAGACCTCCACCAAGGACCTCATCGCGCAGGTCCTCCAAGCCCACGCGCCCACGGTGTGGACGCCCGGCTCCCTCAACAACGAGATCGGCCTGCCGCTCACCGCGCTGAAGGCCACCGCCGAAACCCGCCACCTGGTACTGGAGATGGGGGCCCGCGGGATCGGCCACATCGCCTACCTCACCGGCCTGACCCCGCCGCGCATCGGCGTCGTCCTCAACGTCGGCACCGCCCACATCGGCGAGTTCGGCGGCCGCGAGCAGATCGCCCAGGCCAAGGGAGAGCTGGTCGAGGCCCTGCCGGCGGAGGCCGAGGGCGGCATCGCCGTCCTCAACGCCGACGATTCGCTGGTGCGCGCGATGTCCGCCCGCACAAAGGCCCGTACGGTCCTCTTCGGTGAGGCCGACGACGCCGAAGTGCGGGCCACCGAGGTACGGATGACCCCCGCGGGACAGCCCTCCTTCACACTCCACACACCGACCGGGTGCAGTGATGTGACCTTGCGGCTGTACGGTGAGCACCACGTGTCGAACGCGCTCGCCGCGGCCGCCGTAGCCCATGTACTGGGGATGTCCGTCGAAGAGATCGCCACCGCGCTCTCCGGGGCGGGCACGCTGTCCCGGTGGCGGATGGAGGTCACCGAGCGGGCGGACGGTGTGACGATCGTCAACGACGCCTACAACGCGAACCCCGAGTCCATGCGGGCCGCACTGCGCGCACTTGCCGCGATGGGCGGTTCCGCCAGGGCGAACGGGGGACGCACGTGGGCGGTGCTCGGTCCCATGGCCGAACTCGGTGACGCATCGCTGGCCGAGCACGACGCGGTGGGACGGCTTGCCGTCCGGCTCAACGTGAGCAAGCTCGTCGCAGTCGGGGGCAGGGAAGCGTCCTGGCTGCAACTGGGCGCATATAACGAGGGTTCGTGGGGTGAGGAGTCGGTGCTCGTGTCCGACGCGCAGGCGGCGGTCGACCTGTTGCGCAGTGAACTGCGCCCGGGTGACGTCGTGCTGGTGAAGGCTTCCAGGTCGGTCGGTCTGGAGCGGGTCGCGCTGGCGTTGCTGGAGCGCGAGGGCGAGGTCGCCGACCGATGAGGCAGATCCTGTTCGCCGGTGTCATCGGCATGTTCCTCACGGTCGTCGGAACCCCGCTGCTCATCAAGCTGCTGGCCCGCAAGGGCTACGGCCAGTTCATCCGCGACGACGGCCCGCGCGGCCACGCCGGGAAGAAGGGCACGCCCACCATGGGCGGTATCTCCTTCATCCTGGCCACGATCGTCGCGTACGTCCTCACGAAGGTCATCACGGGCAGCGAGCCGACCTTCTCGGGTCTGCTCGTCCTGTTCCTGATGGCGGGCATGGGCCTGGTCGGCTACCTGGACGACTACATCAAGATCGTCAAGCGGCGCTCGCTGGGCTTGCGCGCCAAGGCCAAGATGTCCGGCCAGCTGATCGTCGGCATCGCCTTCGCGGTGCTCGCACTCCAGTTCAAGGACTCGCGCGGACTCGCCCCGGCCTCCACCAAGCTGTCGTTCGTCACCGACTTCGGCTGGTCGATCGGCCCGGTGCTCTTCGTGGTCTGGGCGCTGTTCATGATCCTGGCGATGTCCAACGGCGTGAACCTGACCGACGGCCTCGACGGCCTGGCCACCGGCGCCGCGGTGATGGTCTTCGGCGCGTACACCTTCATCGGTGTCTGGCAGTTCCAGGAGTCCTGCGCCAACGCGGCCACGCTGACCAACCCCAACGCGTGCTTCGAGGTGCGCGACCCCCTCGACCTCGCGGTCGTCGCGTCCGCCCTGATGGGCGCCTGCTTCGGCTTCCTGTGGTGGAACACCTCGCCCGCGAAGATCTTCATGGGCGACACCGGTTCGCTGGCGCTCGGCGGCGCGCTCGCCGGCCTCGCGATCTGCTCCCGTACGGAGTTCCTGATCGCCCTGCTCGGCGGCCTCTTCGTCCTCATCACCATGTCGGTCGTCATCCAGGTCGGCTCCTTCAAGCTGACCGGCAAGCGCGTCTTCCGGATGGCCCCGCTGCAGCACCACTTCGAACTCAAGGGCTGGTCCGAAGTCCTCGTCGTGGTGCGGTTCTGGATCATCCAGGGCATGTGCGTGATCGTGGGTCTCGGTCTCTTCTACGCGGGATGGGCAGCCGACAAGTGAGCACCACAGATCTGGCCGCAGCGCTCGGCCCCGATGCCCTGGGCCGGTTCGGTCTGCCCGGCCGGATCACCGTGGCGGGCCTGGGCATCAGCGGCATCAGCGCCGCCCGGGCGCTGGCCCGGCTCGGTGCCGTCGTGACCGTCGTCGACAACGGCGACGGCGACGCGCACCGCGCGAAGGCCGCCGAGCTCGCGGAGCTGGGCATCGCGGTCCGTCTGGGCCGGCTGGAGGACGGCGCCAAGGCCGGCGAGACCCTCCCGGAGGGCACCGAGCTCGTGGTGACCTCACCCGGCTGGAAGCCGGACAGCCCGCTCTTCCTGGAGGCCGGCAAGGCCGGAGTGGACGTCGTCGGCGACGTCGAGATCGCCTGGCGGCTGCGCGGGGCCGGCGCCGAACTCCGGGCCGCCCGAGCCGCCGCGGACGCCGGCCCGGCGGACGGTTCCACCGCCGACGCCGCCAAGCCGGATGCGGCCGAGCCCGCCGGCTCCGCCGAGGTGCCCGTACGCGGCGCAGCCGAGTGGCTGGCCATCACCGGCACGAACGGCAAGACCACCACCACGCAGATGCTGGCGTCGATCCTGAAGGCCGCCGGACTGCGGACCGCGGCCGTCGGGAACATCGGGACGCCCATCATCGACGTGGTGCTCGGCGAGCAGGAGTACGACGTGCTCGCCGTCGAGCTCTCCAGCTACCAGCTGCACTGGGCGCCCTCGCTGCGCGTCCACTCCGCGGCCGTGCTCAACCTGGCCCCGGACCACCTCGACTGGCACGGCTCGATGGAGGCGTACGCCGCCGACAAGGGCCGCATCTACGAGGGCAACACGGTGGCCTGCGTCTACAACGTCGCCGACCCGGCCACCGAGAGGCTGGTCGAGGACGCCGACGTCGAAGAGGGCTGCCGGGCCATCGGCTTCACCCTCGGCGCCCCCGGTCCCTCCATGCTCGGCGTCGTCGACGGCATCCTCGTCGACCGCGCCTTCGTCGAGAACCGGCAGAAGAACGCCCAGGAACTCGCGCACGTCGAGGACGTCAACCCGCCCGCCCCGCACAACATCGCCAACGCGCTCGCCGCCGCGGCCCTGGCCCGCGCCTTCGGCGTGGAGCCGCGTGCGGTCCGTGACGGGCTGCGCGACTTCCGCCCGGACGCCCACCGCGTCGCGCACGTGGACGAGGTCGACGGGGTCACGTACGTCGACGACTCCAAGGCCACCAACACACACGCCGCCGAGGCCTCCCTCGCGTCCTTCGAGCCGGTCGTCTGGATCGCCGGCGGCCTCGCCAAGGGCGCGACCTTCGACGAGCTCGTCCAGAAGGCGGCGAAGCGGCTGCGCGCCGTCGTGCTGATGGGCGCCGACCGGGCGCTGATCGCCGAGGCGTTGGCGCGACACGCCCCCGAGGTCCCGGTCGTCGACCTCGACCGGACCGACACTGGGGCGATGCTCGCGGCGGTCCGGGAAGCCGCCCGGCTCGCCGAGCGCGGCGACACGGTCCTGCTGGCGCCCGGCTGCGCCTCGATGGACATGTTCGCGAACTACAACGAGCGTGGGGACGCGTTCGCCGACGCGGTGCGCGAACTGGCCGCCGAGAGCGCCGCGAACACGGCCTAGGCCGAGGGCTCCGGGAGAGGTTCCCTCCGGCCGGCTGCTCGCCTCGTACGAGTGGAGGGGAAGAACACAGATGCCGGCCAAGCAGATGCTGCCGGGGCGGCGGCCTTCCGCCGTGAGGGCGCAGGGCCGCAAGCGCCCCGTGGTGAGCGCGAAGCGTCCCGCGGGGCGCGGGCCGCTGGCCGGGATCCGGCGTACGCAGCGCCGGTTGCGCAAGGCGTGGGACCGACCGCTCACGGCGTATTACCTGATTTTCGGCAGTTCGCTGCTCATCACCGTGCTGGGCCTCGTGATGGTCTACTCGGCCTCCATGATCAAGGCGCTCCAGCTCGGCCTGGGCGACGCCTACTTCTTCAAGAAGCAGTTCCTGGCGGCCCTCATCGGCACCGGACTGATGCTGGTCGCCTCCCGGATGCCCGTCAAACTCCACCGGGCGCTGTCCTATCCGGTGCTCGCCGGCACGCTCTTCCTGATGGTCCTGGTCCAGATCCCCGGGATAGGGGTGGCCATCAACGGCAACCAGAATTGGATCTCCCTTGGCGGTCCGTTCATGTTGCAGCCCAGTGAGTTCGGCAAGCTGGCCCTGATCCTGTGGGGCGCCGACCTGTTGGCGCGCAAGGGCGACAAGGGGCTGCTCAGCCAGTGGAAGCACCTGCTGGTGCCGCTGGTGCCGGTGGCCTTCCTGCTGCTCGGGCTGATCATGCTGGGCGGGGACATGGGCACCGCGATGATCCTCGGCGCCATCCTCTTCGGCCTCCTGTGGCTGGCGGGAGCGCCGACGCGGTTGTTCGTGGGGGTACTGGCCTTCGCTGGTGCGATCGTCGCGCTGCTCATCAAGACGAGCCCGCACCGGATGGACCGCCTGGAGTGCCTCGGCGCGACGGATCCGGGCAAGAACGACCTCTGCTGGCAGGCCGTCCACGGGATCTACGCCCTCGCATCGGGCGGATGGTTCGGTTCCGGTTTGGGTGCCAGTGTGGAAAAATGGGGGCAACTACCCGAAGCCCACACCGACTTCATCTTCGCCATCACCGGGGAGGAACTGGGCCTGGCGGGGACGCTGTCGGTGCTCGCCCTGTTCGCGGCTCTAGGCTATGCGGGTATCCGCGTGGCCGGACGCACGGAGGAGTCCTTCGTACGGTTTGCCGCGGGAGGCGTGACCACCTGGATCACGGCCCAGGCCGTGATCAACATCGGTGCGGTGCTCGGCCTGCTGCCGATCGCCGGAGTCCCGCTCCCGCTGTTCTCCTACGGAGGGTCAGCCCTGCTGCCGACCATGTTCGCGGTCGGACTGCTCATCGCCTTCGCGCGGGAGGAGCCGGCGGCGCGCGCGGCCCTCGCGATGCGACAGCCGAAGACCGGCTGGCGGCGGACCGGGGTGAGATGGAAGTCGATGAGACGGCGCGTCAAGAAGCGTCCGTCCGGAGAGCGGTGAATTTCGGTGCATGTCGTACTCGCCGGTGGGGGGACCGCCGGCCACATCGAGCCGGCGCTCGCCCTCGCGGACGCCCTGCGCAGGCAGGACCCTTCAGTGGGCATCACCGCCCTCGGAACCGAGCGCGGACTGGAAACCCGCCTGGTGCCGGAACGCGGCTACGAGCTGGGCCTGATCCCCGCCGTCCCGCTGCCCCGCAAACCCACGCCAGAGCTGATCACCGTCCCCGGACGACTGCGCGGCACCATCAAGGCCGCGGAGGAGATCCTGATCCGCACCAAGGCCGACTGCGTCGTCGGCTTCGGCGGCTACGTGGCCCTGCCCGGCTACCTCGCCGCCAAGCGGCTCGGGGTGCCGATCATCGTCCACGAGGCCAACGCCCGGCCCGGACTGGCCAACAAGATCGGCTCCCGCTACGCGCACGCCGTCGCGGTCTCCACGCCCGACAGCAAGCTGCGCGGCGCCCGCTACGTGGGCATCCCGCTGCGCCGCTCGATCTCCACCCTCGACCGGGCCGCGGTCCGCCCCGAGGCGCGCGCCGCCTTCGGCCTGGACCCCAACCTGCCGACGCTGCTGGTCTCCGGCGGCTCGCAGGGCGCCCGCCGCCTCAACGAGACGATCCAGCAGGTCGCTCCGAACCTCCAGCGCTCCGGGATCCAGATCCTGCACGCCGTCGGGCCGAAGAACGAACTGCCGCGTGTCGACAACATGCCCGGGATGCCGCCCTACGTGCCGGTACCGTACGTGGACCGGATGGATCTCGCGTACGCCGCCGCCGACATGATGCTGTGCCGGGCGGGTGCGATGACCGTCGCCGAACTCTCCGCCGTCGGGCTCCCCGCCGCCTACGTCCCGCTGCCGATCGGCAACGGCGAACAGCGGCTCAACGCCCAGCCGGTGGTCAAGGCCGGCGGTGGCCTGCTCGTGGACGACGCGGAACTGACGCCCGAGTGGGTGCTCGGCCAGGTCCTCCCGGTGCTGTCCGACCCGCACCGTCTGTACGAGATGTCCCGCGCCGCCGGAGAGTTCGGGCGCAGGGACGCCGACGAGCTGCTGGTCGGCATGGTGTACGAGGCGATCGCGGCGCACAGGAGCCGCTGAGGCAGGAGGCACAGGAGTGGCCGGAGCGACGACCGCACAGCGCGGCAACCCGGGCTCTGACCGGTCCGCCCGCAAGGGCACCGGCTCTCCCAAGCCACCCAAGCCACCCAAGGCCGACAAGAAGTCCGGCCCGCGGGGCCCCGGCGCGCGCCTGCGCCGCGGCCCCGTGCTGCTGGCTTCCCTGGCCGCCGCGGTGCTCCTCGCCGCGGGCGGCGCCTGGGTGCTCTACGGGTCTTCCTGGCTGCGCGTCGAGAAGGTCACCGCCGTCGGCACGGAGGTGCTGACCCCCGAACAGGTCCTCGCGGCGGCGGCGGTGCCCGTCGGCGCACCCCTGGTGAGCGTGGACACCGACGAGATCGCCGGCCGCGTCCGCGGCCGGCTGCCCCGCATCGATTCGGTCGATGTGGTGCGGGCCTGGCCGCACGGAATCGGGCTGAAAGTGACGGAACGCAAACCCGTCCTGCTCATCAAAAAGGACGCCAACTTCGTCGAAGTGGACGCTTCGGGTGTGCGATTCGACACGATCCCGAAAGCACCGGCCGGTGTTCCGGTCCTCGAATTGAACGCGGGAGCCTCCCCGAGCGCCCGCCGCTTCGACGAGGAACGCCTGCTGCACGAGGCCGTACTCGTCGCGGGCTCCCTTCCGGAGCCGATCGCGAAGGAGACCATGCAGGTCAAGGTGGGTTCGTACGATTCGGTCGTACTGGAGCTCACCGGGGGTCGGACGGTGATGTGGGGGAGCGGCGAACAGAGCGAAGCGAAGGGGCGCGCGCTGACCGCTCTGTTGAAGGCCGCGCCCAAGGGCGGTCACTTCGACGTGAGCGTCCCCACCGCCCCTGCCGTGTCCGGGAGTTGACTCCCGGTCGAACAGCGGAGCACCCTGGTTGGCCAGCGATACGGGTGATCACATAGGGTGAAAAGAAAAACGGGAGGTTCGGCGTGTTCGTTGAACACGCGCTACTTGTCGACTTAGTGTCCTGTTCGGAAGAGTCCAAGGAACAGACACACCCCTAACCCTAAACTTCAGGGTGAGGGTTCGGGTCGGCGCGTTCGGACCGTCCCTATTTCGGCATCAGTCGTCGCAACGCAGGCCGCGAGGCGACGACACGTAATCGAGGCGAGAGGCCTTCGACGTGGCAGCACCGCAGAACTACCTCGCAGTCATCAAGGTCATCGGTGTCGGCGGCGGTGGTGTCAATGCCATCAACCGAATGATCGAGGTCGGTCTCAAGGGCGTCGAGTTCATCGCCATCAACACGGACGCGCAGGCGCTGTTGATGAGCGACGCCGACGTCAAGCTCGACGTCGGCCGTGAACTCACCCGGGGCCTCGGCGCCGGAGCAAATCCGGCCGTCGGTCGCAAGGCGGCAGAGGACCACCGCGAGGAGATCGAGGAGGTCCTCAAGGGGGCCGACATGGTCTTCGTGACCGCCGGCGAGGGCGGCGGCACCGGCACCGGCGGCGCACCCGTCGTCGCCAACATCGCGCGCTCGCTGGGCGCCCTCACGATCGGTGTGGTCACCCGGCCGTTCACCTTCGAGGGCCGGCGTCGCGCGAACCAGGCGGAGGACGGCATCGCCGAGCTCCGCGAAGAGGTCGACACCCTCATCGTCATCCCCAACGACCGGCTGCTGTCCATCTCGGACCGCCAGGTCAGCGTCCTCGACGCCTTCAAGTCGGCCGACCAGGTCCTGCTGTCGGGCGTCCAGGGCATCACCGACCTCATCACCACCCCGGGTCTGATCAACCTCGACTTCGCCGACGTCAAGTCCGTGATGTCCGAGGCCGGCTCGGCCCTGATGGGCATCGGCTCGGCCCGCGGCGACGACCGCGCGGTGGCCGCCGCCGAGATGGCGATCTCCTCGCCGCTGCTGGAGGCGTCCATCGACGGCGCCCGCGGCGTGCTGCTCTCCATCTCCGGTGGCTCGGACCTCGGTCTCTTCGAGATCAACGAGGCCGCGCAGCTGGTGAGCGAGGCCGCGCACCCCGAGGCGAACATCATCTTCGGTGCCGTCATCGACGACGCTCTCGGCGACGAGGTACGGGTCACCGTCATCGCGGCCGGGTTCGACGGCGGACAGCCCCCGGCCCGCCGGGACAACGTCATCGGCGCCGCTTCCACGAAGCGCGAGGAGCCCGCCCCGGCCCCCGTCCGCGCGGCGGAGCCGGCCCGTCCGGCCTTCGGCGGACTCGGCTCGGTCACCCCGCGCGAGGAGCCCCCGGCTCCCGTCGAGGCAGCCCCGGTCGAGGCCCAGGCCCCCGCGCCGCAGGTCCCGACGGCCCGGCCGTACCAGGACAGCCCGGCCGAGGAACTGGACGTCCCGGACTTCTTGAAGTGACACCGGAGCAGCACCACGTGGGCGGCGCCCACTTCGCCTTCACCGACAGGTGGGGCGGAGTGAGCGCCGTTCCGTACGAAGAGCTCAACCTCGGCGGCGCGGTCGGAGACGACCCGGCCGCCGTTCTGGCGAACCGGGCGCGCGCCGCGGAGTCCTTGGGACTGGCGCCGGACCACGTGGTCTGGATGAACCAGGTGCACGGGCGGGACGTGGCGGTGGTCCCCGGACCCTGGGGCGCCGACTCGGCCGTTCCCGCCGTGGACGCGGTGGTGACCGCCCGTCGGGGACTCGCCCTCGCCGTGCTCACCGCCGACTGCACCCCGGTCCTGCTCGCCGACCCCGTCGCCGGAGTCGCGGGCGCCGCCCACGCCGGGCGGCCCGGACTGGTCGCCGGAGTGGTGCCCGCCGCCCTGGAGGCGATGGTCGCCCTCGGTGCCGAGCCCGGCCGGATCGTCGCCCGCACCGGACCGGCGATCTGCGGGCGCTGCTACGAAGTGCCCGCCGAGATGCGGGACGAAGTCGCCGAAGCGGTGCCGGCCGCCAGGGCGGAGACCAGCTGGGGGACGCCGGCCGTGGACGTGGTCGCCGGAGTGCACGCGCAGCTCGCGGAGGCGGGGGTGGTGGACGTACGCCGATCCCCGTTCTGCACACTGGAGTCGCGGGACCACTACTCGTACCGCCGTGACCGGGTGACCGGGCGGCTCGCCGGATATGTCTGGTTGGACTGATGACGGATCGTAAGTCGGAACTCGCCGAGAACCTGGAGCGGGTGGAGGGACGCATCTCGTCCGCCTGTGCGGCGGCGGGGCGCGAGCGGGACGAGGTGACCCTCATCGTGGTCACCAAGACCTACCCCGCGAGCGACGTACGACTGCTGGCGGAGCTGGGCATCCGTCATGTTGCGGAGAATCGCGACCAGGATGCCGCCCCCAAGGCCGCGGCCTGCGCGGATCTGCCGCTCAGCTGGCACTTCGTCGGACAGTTGCAGACGAACAAAGTCCGTTCCGTGGCGGGATACGCGCATGTGGTGCAGTCCGTCGACCGGCCCAAGCTCGTGACCGCCCTCTCGGCGGCCGCGGAGAGCGCGGGCCGCGAGCTCGGTTGTCTCGTGCAGATCGCCCTCGACGCGGAGTCGGGGGAGCGCGGGGCCCGCGGCGGCGCGGCGCCGGAGCAGCTGGCGGAGTTGGCGGAGCTCGTCGCGAAGGCGCCGGGGCTGCGGATCGACGGGCTGATGACGGTCGCTCCGCTGTCGGGCGAGTACGCGGGACGCGAACAGGCCGCTTTCGAGCGGTTGATGGAATTGTCATCCCGCCTGCGCGCGGACCATCCTGCTGCCACGATGGTGTCGGCCGGGATGAGCGCAGACCTGGAACAGGCCGTTGCGGCCGGTGCGACACATGTACGCGTCGGCACTGCGGTACTCGGCGCGAGACCCCGGCTCGGGTAACGTCGCGAAGAAAGTCGGACCACAGCAGAAAATATGGTCATTCCCGCAGATGGGCGGGCAGACCACGTGGATCGCGGGCAGTTGGTGACATTCGTGACACGGCGGCACCTGCGACAGGGCGATCCACCACAGAGCGGAGGACTCAGAGAATGGCCGGCGCGATGCGCAAGATGGCGGTCTACCTCGGCCTCGTGGAGGACGACCGGTACGACAACCCGGGGTACGACCCCGACGACGAGTTCGAGCCCGAGCCGGAACCCGAGCGCGTCCGGGACCGGGATCGCAGACAGCAGCCCGTGCACCAAACGCCCATTTCGGACGAACCGGTACGAGCTGTACAGCCTCCGGCGCAGCGCGAACCTACCCCAATTCCGGTTGAAAACGGACGTCCCGCGCGAATCGCCCCCGTGGCATCCATCACACCTGACCGCTCGAACCTGGAGAAGAACGCCCCCGTGATCATGCCCAAGGTCGTCTCCGAGCGGGAGCCGTACCGCATCACGACGCTGCACCCCCGGACCTACAACGAGGCCCGTACCATCGGGGAACACTTCCGTGAGGGCACTCCGGTGATCATGAATCTCACGGAGATGGACGACACGGATGCGAAGCGTCTCGTGGACTTCGCCGCCGGACTCGTCTTCGGTCTGCACGGCAGTATTGAACGCGTGACACAGAAGGTGTTCCTGCTGTCGCCTGCTAACGTCGATGTCACGGCGGAGGACAAGGCCCGCATCGCGGAGGGCGGGTTCTTCAACCAAAGCTAGACCGATCCGTCAGATACGGGACCGGGAACAGAGCGGGAAACGGGGAGAGGGAAGCGCGGGATGGGCGTCGCACTACAGGTGGTCTACATCGCGCTGATGTGCTTCCTCATCGTGCTGATCTTCCGACTGGTCATGGACTACGTGTTCCAGTTCGCACGTTCATGGACACCCGGCAAGGCGATGGTGGTCGTTCTGGAGGCCACCTACACTCTTACCGATCCACCGCTCAAGCTTCTTCGGCGGTTCATCCCGCCGTTGCGTCTCGGGGGCGTGGCACTCGACCTGTCCTTCTTTGTTCTGATGATCATCGTTTACATCCTCATCAGTTTCGTGAGCACCGCTGCGAGAAGCGTGTGAACGATGAACTTCTCCGCGCGCGCGGGGACAGTCCCGATACGGTCTTGCCGACTGCCGACGACTACGTAGAGGTGAAGAAGACATGCCGCTGACTCCCGAGGACGTGCGGAACAAGCAGTTCACGACCGTCCGCCTCCGAGAAGGCTATGACGAGGACGAGGTCGATGCCTTCCTCGACGAGGTCGAGTCCGAGCTGACGCGCCTGCTGCGCGAAAACGAGGACCTGCGCGCCAAGCTGGCTGCCGCCACGCGTGCCGCCGCTCAGAACCAGGCGCAGCAGGGCATGCGCAAGCCGGAACCCCAGGACCAGCGTGGCCCCGGCGCCCCCGTGCCCGCGGCCATATCCGGCCCGCCGCAGCAGCAGCAGCCGCAGATGGGCCCGCCGCAGCTGCCGGGCGGCCCGCCGCAGCTCCCGGCCGGCCCCGGCGGACACGGACCGCAGGGTCCGGGCCCGATGGGCGGCCCCATGCAGCAGCACCCCATGGGTGGACCGCAGGGCATGGGTCAGCAGTCCATGGGCGGCCAGAACCCGCTCGGCCAGCAGATGCAGCCCATGGGCCAGCAGATGCAGCCGATGGGACAGCAGATGCAGGGCATGGGTCAGCCGATGCACCAGCAGCAGCCGCAGCAGCTCCCGCAGCAGGGTCCCGGTGGCGACAGCGCCGCCCGCGTCCTGTCGCTGGCGCAGCAGACCGCCGACCAGGCGATCGCGGAGGCCCGCTCCGAGGCCAACAAGATCGTCGGCGAGGCGCGCAGCCGCGCCGAGGGCCTGGAGCGGGACGCCCGCGCCAAGGCCGACGCGCTGGAGCGGGACGCCCAGGAGAAGCACCGCGTCGCGATGGGCTCCCTGGAGTCCGCCCGCGCCACGCTGGAGCGCAAGGTCGAGGACCTGCGGGGCTTCGAGCGTGAGTACCGCACGCGTCTGAAGTCCTACCTGGAGTCGCAGCTGCGTCAGCTGGAGACCCAGGCCGACGACTCGCTGGCCCCGCCGCGCGGCCCGGCCGGTCCCGCGCTGCCGCCGTCGCCGTCCCCGTCGATGGCTCCGGCCGGCGCCATGGGTCACTCCATGGGTGGCCCGTCGATGGGCGGCCCGTCCCCCATGGGCGGTCCCTCCCCGATGGGTGGCCCCTCGTACGGCGGCCAGCAGCAGATGTCCCCGGCGATGACCCAGCCGATGGCTCCGGTCCGGCCGGCGGCTCCGCAGCCGATGCAGGCGCCGTCGCCGATGCGGGGCTTCCTGATCGACGAGGACGACAACTAAGCGCCGCCGCGTCTGTCGGCAGTCGCCTTTACGGGCCGGGCCCGGTTCCCCTTCGGGGGCGCCGGGCCCGGCCCGTTCGCGTACCCGTGTGGGCGGGCGCGGAGCGCCGTAGGGGTAGGCGGTCCGGGGCGGAGTCTCGGGAAACGGTGAAAGGGCGGGGTGGGGGAAAGCAGAGCGGCCCGTACCGCCCCGGAGGGGGGAGGTACGGGCCGCTCGGGCTGGGGGCCTGGGCTACGCCTTGCGGAGGCGGAAGGTCAGGGACAGGGCCTCGTCCGTGAAGGGGTCGCCGTACGTGGCGTCCGCCTCGGCGGAGGAGAAGTCCGTGGCCAGGACCTCGTCGGAGATCAGCGCCGCGTGGTCCGTCAGGGCCGTCACGACCTCGGCGTCAGAGGAGGACCACCGCAGGGCGATGCGGTCCGCCACGTCGAGGCCGGAGTTCTTCCGGGCCTCCTGGATCAGCCGGATCGCGTCCCGCGCCAGGCCCGCCAGCCGCAGCTCCGGGGTGATCTCCAGGTCCAGGGCGACCGTCGCGCCCGAGTCGGACGCCACCGACCAGCCCTCGCGCGGGGTCTCCGTGATGATGACCTCCTCGGGGGTGAGGGTGACCTCCTCACCGCCCACCGAGACGACCGCGGAGCCCGAGCGCAGGGCCAGGGAGAGGGCCGCGGCGTCGGCGGCGGCGACCGCCTTCGCCACGTCCTGGACGCCCTTGCCGAAGCGCTTGCCCAGCGCCCGGAAGTTCGCCTTCGCCGTCGTGTCGACGAGGGAGCCGCCCACCTCCGAGAGGGAGGCCAGCGAGGACACGTTCAGCTCCTCCGTGATCTGCGCCTGCAGGTCGGGGGAGAGGGCCTCGAAGCCCACCGCGCCGACCAGCGCCCGGGAGAGCGGCTGGCGGGTCTTGACGCCCGACTCCGCACGCGTGGCGCGGCCCAGCTCCACCAGGCGGCGGACCAGCAGCATCTGCTGGGACAGGGTCCGGTCCACCTGGGAGGCGTCCGCCTCCGGCCACGACGACAGGTGCACCGACTCCGGCGCCTCCGGGGTGACCGGGGCGATCATGTCCTGCCAGACCCGCTCCGTGATGAAGGGGGTCAGCGGGGCCATCAGGCGGGTCACCGTCTCCACCACGTCGTGCAGCGTGCGCAGCGCGGCCGCGTCGCCCTGCCAGAAGCGGCGGCGCGAACGGCGGACGTACCAGTTGGAGAGGTCGTCCACGAAGGAGGACAGGAGCTTGCCGGCGCGCTGGGTGTCGTACGCCTCCATCGCCTCGGTGACCTCGGCGACGAGGGTGTTCAGCTCCGAGAGCAGCCAGCGGTCGAGGACCGTGCGGTCCGCCGGGGCCGGGTCGGCCGCGGAGGGCGCCCAGTTCGACGTACGGGCGTACAGGGCCTGGAAGGCGACCGTGTTCCAGTACGTGAGGAGGGTCTTGCGGACGACCTCCTGGATCGTGCCGTGGCCGACGCGCCGCGCCGCCCACGGGGAGCCGCCGGCCGCCATGAACCAGCGCACCGCGTCGGCGCCGTGCTGGTCCATGAGCGGGATCGGCTGGAGGATGTTGCCGAGGTGCTTGGACATCTTGCGGCCGTCCTCGGCGAGGATGTGGCCGAGGCAGACCACGTTCTCGTACGACGACTTGTCGAAGACCAGGGTGCCGACCGCCATCAGGGTGTAGAACCACCCGCGGGTCTGGTCGATCGCCTCCGAGATGAACTGCGCCGGGTAGCGCTTCTCGAAGATCTCCTTGTTCTTGTACGGGTAGCCCCACTGCGCGAACGGCATCGAGCCCGAGTCGTACCAGGCGTCGATGACCTCGGGGACGCGGACGGACTCCAGGGAGCAGCCCTCGTGGGTGCAGGTGAAGGTCACGTCGTCGATGTACGGGCGGTGCGGGTCCAGGGCCGACAGGTCCGTGCCCGTCAGCTCGCTCAGCTCCGCGCGGGATCCGACGCAGGTGAGGTGGTTCTCCTCGCAGCGCCAGATCGGGAGCGGGGTGCCCCAGTAGCGGTTGCGGGACAGCGCCCAGTCGATGTTGTTGTTCAGCCAGTCGCCGAAGCGGCCCTGCTTGACCGAGTCCGGGAACCAGTTGGTCTTCTCGTTCTCCCGCAGCATCGCGTCCTTGACGGCGGTGGTGCGGATGTACCAGGACGGCTGCGCGTAGTAGAGCAGCGCCGTGTGGCAGCGCCAGCAGTGCGGGTAGCTGTGCTCGTAGGCGATGTGCTTGAAGAGCAGGCCGCGCGCGTCGAGGTCGGCGGTCAGCTTCTCGTCGGCCTTCTTGAAGAAGACGCCGCCCACCAGCGGGACCTCCTCCTCGAAGGTGCCGTCGGGGCGGACCGGGTTCACGACGGGCAGGCCGTACGCGCGGCAGACCGCGAGGTCGTCGGCGCCGAAGGCGGGGGACTGGTGGACCAGACCGGTGCCGTCCTCGGTCGTGACGTACTCGGCGTTCACGACGTAGTGGGCGGGCTCCGGGAACTCGACGAGCTCGAAGGGGCGCTGGTAGGTCCAGCGCTCCATCTCCTTGCCCGTGAAGGTCCGGCCGGTGGCCTCCCAGCCTTCGCCGAGGGCCTTCTCCAGCAGCGGCTGGGCGACGACGAGGTTCTCTTCGCCGTTCGTGGCGACCACGTACGTGACCTCGGGGTGCGCGGCCACGGCGGTGTTGGAGACCAGGGTCCACGGGGTGGTCGTCCAGACCAGGAGGGCGGCCTGGCCGGCCAGCGGGCCGCTCGTCAGCGGGAAGCGGACGAAGACCGAGGGGTCGACGACCGTCTCGTAGCCCTGGGCCAGCTCGTGGTCCGAGAGGCCGGTGCCGCAGCGCGGGCACCAGGGGGCGACGCGGTGGTCCTGGGTCAGCAGGCCCTTGTTGAAGATCTCCTTCAGCGACCACCACACGGACTCGATGTACTCGGGGTCCATCGTCCGGTAGGCGTCGTCCAGGTCGACCCAGTAGCCCATCCGCGTCGTGAGCTCGGTGAACGCGTCGGTGTGGCGGGTCACGGACTCGCGGCACTTGGCGTTGAACTCGGCGATGCCGTACGCCTCGATGTCCTGCTTGCCGTTGAAGCCCAGCTCCTTCTCCACGGCGAGCTCGACGGGCAGGCCGTGACAGTCCCAGCCGGCCTTGCGGGCCACGTGGTAGCCGCGCATGGTGCGGAAGCGGGGGAAGACGTCCTTGAAGACGCGGGCCTCGATGTGGTGGGCACCGGGCATGCCGTTCGCGGTGGGCGGGCCCTCGTAGAAGACCCACTCGGGGCGGCCCTCGGACTGCTCCAGGGTCTTGGCGAAGATCTTGCTCTCGCGCCAGAAGTCGAGGACCCCGTGCTCAAGGGCGGACAGGTCGACCTGGGCGGGTACCGGGCGGTACTGCGGCGGTGTGGTCATGAGGCTGAACTCTTCCTCCGGCGGTGTGTCACTTCCGTCCGGAGGGACGAGAGGCATCCCCTGGTTTCAGGGACGTGCTGCTCCCGCGGTACCACCCTCCTTGGCCCCCGGACGCGCCGGTGACCCCCTCATTGGGGTGCGAAGCCGGTTCTACAGGCCCTACGGCTCCCTACGGGGATCCGTGCGGGCTTTCTTCCGGCGGCTCCGGGGTGATCCTTCGCATCGCGCTCGCCCCCGGGCTCTCACCGTCCCCGGGTCGCTCCTGGCTGCGTCCGACGCTACTCGTCCCCATCCATGCCTCTCGCTGGGCCCAGTGTACGGGGCCGGGCGGCGGTCGGCAGACCGGTTTACGGGGGGACGCGCGGGGGCTCGTACGGGCTCTCGCACGGGCGCTCGTACGCGGCCGCCGGAGGTCCGGCGGATGACCCGAACGGGCTGACGCGCCGGTAGGGATCCAGGTGGGGCGGGTGGGGCGGATTACCGGGCCCCCTGCTGGGCACAACGGATGCAGGTTGGCCTCGAAGGAAGCGTGCCCCGTTGCCGCGGGACTGGAGTCGATTTATCGTTCCGGCACGATTCGCGAGCAATGATCACAGTATGTGAAGGGGCCGCGGCCATGGTGGCGAAAAAGACCGCCGGGAGTACTGCCAGGACGGCTGCCGCCGGGGAGGTGCCGACCAAAAAGGCCGCGACGAAGAAGGCCGCGGCCGTGAAGGCGCCTGCCGGGAAGGCCGCGGTCACGAGGGCGAGCGCCGACGGGTCGACGTCCGTCGATGCGACGGACGTCAAAGCGGTCGCGGCCGGCAAGGTGCCGGCCGCGAAGAAGACGACGGCCGTCAAGACGCGGAAGGCTCCGGCCAAGAAGGCCGGAGCCGAGGGGGCGGCGCAGGCCGCGAAGAAGACGGGAGTCCGGAAAGTGGTTGCCAAGAAGAGCACCGGCACGGCCAGGAAGACGGCCGCGGCCGCCACGAGCGGACTGCCCAAGGCGCGGGCCACGGCGGTCACGGAACCCGGCGAGCTCGCCGTACGGCCCGGGGAGGACCCCTGGACCCCGGAGGAGGTCGCCGAGGCCCGCAGCGAGCTGATGAGCGAGGTGCTGAGGCTGCGGGCGGAGCTCGACGCCTCGGAGGTCGCCATCTCCGGCCTCATGCGGGACTCGGGCGACGGCGCGGGCGACGACCAGGCCGACACGGGCACCAAGAACATCACCCGGGAATCCGAACTGGCCCTCGCGGCGAACGCCACCTCGATGCTGGAGCAGACCGAGCGGGCCCTTGAGCGCATGGACGCGGGCACGTACGGGCTGTGCGAGAACTGCGGGAAGCCCATCGGCAAGGCGCGGATGCAGGCCTTCCCGCGGGCGACGCTGTGCGTGGACTGCAAGCAGAAGCAGGAGCGGAGGCACTAGGGCTGCTCGGGCGGCGGCGGCGGGCGGCGGCGGTCGGCCGGCGGTCGGCGGAAAGAGGAGGGCGGCGGGCGGGTGGCCCGGCGTCACCCTGACGTACCCTCGTGTCTGGTCAGAAACCTGGTTCGAGCTAGTTCGAGGGACTCACGTGGCAGAGGCGGAGAGCATCATCGGTACGCCGGAGGTCGGGGACGATGCCCAGCCGGAGTCCGCGCAGCCCAAGGGGCGCCGGCGGATCACGGCGCTGCTCGTGGTGGCGGTGCTCGCGTACCTGCTGGACCTCGGCAGCAAGATGGTGGTCGTGGCGAAGCTGGAGCACCAGCCGCCGATCGAGGTCATCGGCGACCTGCTGAGGTTCGAGGCGGTCCGCAACGCGGGAGCGGCCTTCGGCTTCGGCGAGGCCTTCACGATCATCTTCACCTGCATCGCGGCCACCGTGATCGTCGTGATCGTGCGGCTGGCGCGCAAGCTCTACAGCCTGCCGTGGGCGATCGCGCTGGGCCTGCTGCTGGGTGGTGCGCTGGGCAATCTGACCGACCGGATCTTCCGTTCGCCGGGTGTCTTCCGGGGAGCCGTCGTCGACTTCATCGCCCCGGCTCACTTCGCCGTTTTCAACCTCGCCGACTCGGCGATCGTGTGCGGCGGCATCCTCATCGTGCTGCTGTCCTTCAGGGGCCTGGACCCGGACGGCACGGTCCACAAGGACTGACAAGGCATACTCGACGGGTGAGTACCAATCCCGAGATCCGCACCCTGCCCGTTCCCGATGGCCTCGAAGGCGAGCGCGTCGACGCCGCCATTGCCCGTATGTTCGGATTTTCCCGGACGAAGGCGGCCGAACTCGCGGCCGCGGGGAAGGTAGCGGTCGACGGCAGTGTCGTCGGGAAGTCCGAGCGCGTGCACGGTGGCGCCTGGCTCGAAGTCGAGATGCCCGCGCCGCCGCGGCCGGTCGAGGTCGTCGCCGAGCCCGTCCCGGGCATGGAGATCGTCCATGACGACGACGACATCGTCGTCATCATGAAGCCGGTGGGCGTCGCCGCCCACCCCAGCCCCGGCTGGACCGGTACCACCGTCATCGGCGGCCTCGCCGCGGCCGGCTACCGGATCTCGACCTCCGGCGCGTCCGAGCGCCAGGGCATCGTGCACCGCCTCGACGTCGGCACGTCCGGCCTGATGGCCGTCGCCAAGTCGGAGCGGGCGTACACCTCGCTGAAGAACCAGTTCCGCGAGCGGGTCGTGGACAAGCGCTACCACGCGCTGGTGCAGGGCCACCCGGACCCGATGAGCGGCACGATCGACGCGCCGATCGGGCGGCACCCGAGCGCGGACTACAAGTGGGCCGTGACCCAGGACGGCAAGGCCTCGGTCACCCACTACGACCTGATCGAGGCGTTCCGCGCGGCCTCGCTGCTCGACATCAAGCTGGAGACCGGGCGCACGCACCAGATCCGCGTGCACATGTCCGCGCACCGGCACCCCTGCGTCGGCGACCTCACGTACGGCGCGGACCCGACGGTGGCGAAGCGGCTGGGGCTGACCCGGCAGTGGCTGCACGCGGTGCGGCTCGGCTTCGAGCACCCGTCGGACGGGCAGTGGGTGGAGTTCGAGAGCACGTACCCGGCGGACCTGCAGCACGCGCTGGACGTGATCCGGGCGGAGAGCGAGTGACCGCCGTCGGCGTGGAGGTCCGGGTCGCGACCTCCGAGGCCGACATGGCGGCGTGCTTCGAGGTACGGACCGAGGTGTTCGTGGTCGAGCAGTCCGTACCCGAGTCGATCGAGTACGACGCGTACGACGCGGGCGCGGTGCACGTGCTGGCCGTGGGCGCGGACGGGGTGCCGCTGGGGACCGGCCGGTTGCTGCACGGCGCTGCCGCGCTGGGCAAGACGGGGTCGCCGGACGTCGGCTCGCTGGGGCGGTTGGCCGTACGGAAGTCCGCGCGCGGGCTGGGCGTGGGCGTCGCCCTGGTCCGCGCGATCGAGGCGGAGGCCGTGCGGCTCGGCCTCGCGGCCGTGGATCTGGGTGCGCAGACGCATGCGCTCGGCTTCTACGAGCGGCTCGGGTACGTGGCGTACGGGCCGGAGTTCCAGGACGCGGGCATCCCGCACCGGGCGATGCGGCGGGCTCTGCCGTAGCCGTGCGGGTGCGGCGCCGCTGCGGGCGCGATGCCGCTGCGCGGCACCCTCGGCTCCGCCCAGACCCGCGCCTCAAACGCCGGCGGGGCTGGAATTCCCCTCCGGGCAATCCCGGCCCGGACGGGGTCCGGGGCGGAGCCCCGGGGAACGGTGGAAGGGTGGGGCGGGGAGAGGCCCCGCGCAGCGGCACCCACCGGCCGCCCCCCAAGCCCCGCGGCTGGACGCATCGGCGGGGCTCAGGTGCCCGCAGCGAGCGTTGCGGCAGGGTGGGGGCGTGGATCAGCTTGCTCTGCTGTTCGTGCTGCTGCTCGGGGCCGTCGTCAGCGTGCCGTTCGGTGATCGGCTCGGGCTGCCCGCGCCCGTCCTGATGACCCTCGGCGGAGCCGCCCTCGCGTTGGTGCCGGCCGTGCCGAACGTCGACATCCCGCCCGAGTACATCCTGCCGCTCGTGCTGCCGCCCCTGCTGTACGCCTCCGTGCAGCGCACCTCCTGGCGGCAGTTCGCCGCCAACGTGCGGCCGATCTTCCTGCTGGCCGTGGCCCTGGTGTTCGTGACCACCGCCGCCGTGGGCTTCGTCGCGCACGCCATCGTGCCCGGGCTGCCGATCGCCGCCGCCATCGCGCTCGGCGCGCTCGTCGCCCCGCCCGACCCCGTCGCCGCCACCGCCGTGGCCGGATCGCTCGGGCTGCCCCGCCGGATGGTGTCGATCCTGGAGGGCGAGGGGCTCTTCAACGACGTGACCGCCATCGTGCTGTACCACGTGGCCGTCGCCGCCGCCGTCAGCGGGAGTTTCTCCTGGTCCGACGCGCTCGGGGAGTTCGTGTTGTCCGCGGTGGTGGCCGTGGCCGTGGGGCTGGCGCTGGGGTGGGTCACCAACCGGCTCATGGGGCGGCTCGGCGACGCCACGCTGCAGATCGGCCTGACGCTGCTGGTGCCGTTCGTCGCGTACGTGGTGGCCGAGGAACTCCACGGTTCGGGGGTGCTGGCCGTGCTGACGGCGGCCCTGTTCCTCGCCGAGTACGCGACCGACGCCGACGACGTGCTGGGGCGGCTGGCCGGGCACACCTTCTGGGAAGTCGTCGACATGCTGGTCACCGGGGTGGCGTTCGGGCTGATCGGGCTGGAGCTGCACAACGTCTTCGTCGCGGCGACGGGCCGGCCGTGGGAGATGGCCGGGTGGGCGGCGGCCGTCGTCGCGGTGGTGGTCGGTGTGCGGCTGGTGTGGCTCCTGCCGGCCGGCTGGCTCGCCAAGCGGCTGCACTCGCGGCGCGACCTCGACGAGGAGATCCCGATGAGCTGGCGGGAGAGCGTGGTGATGTGGTGGGCCGGGATGCGCGGGGTGGCCTCGGTGGCCCTGGCCCTCGCGATTCCCTTCAAGACGGATACCGGCGACCCCTTTCCCGCCCGGGACGAGATCGTCTTCATCGCGTTCGCGGTGATCATGACGACCCTGGTCTGCCAGGGGCTCACCCTGCCGTGGCTGGTGCGGCGGCTGGGGGTGGAGGCCGACGCGGACGCGGAGCGCGCGACCCAGCGGCAGCTGGCGATCCGCGCCGCCAAGGCCGCGAAGCGGCGGCTGAAGGAGATCCAGGAGGTCGAGGAGCTTCCGGAGGACCTGGTCGAGCAGCTGCACCGGCGCGCGTACGACGTGGGGGCCAGGATCAGCCCCGACATGGTCGACGAGGAGCGGCGGGAGGCGTACGCGCAGCGGGTGGAGCGCATCCGGGACATCCAGCGGATCCAGCGCGAGATGATGTCGGCCGCCCGCCACGAGGTGCTCTCCGCACGCAGCGAACCCGGCGCCGATCCGGAGATCGTCGACCGGGTGCTGCGGCATCTCGACGTACGGAGCCTGCGGAGTCCCTAGGGTCAGCGCCGCCGCAGCAGGGCACGGAGGAGGCGGACGTACGGGGTCCAGCGGGCGCGGCGGGTGAGGGTGCCGGTGCAGGCGAGCTCCCCGCGGTCCAGGCTGTCCTCGATCAGGGCGTCGTGCAGCGGGCGGTAGACGAGCGGCCAGGTCAGGCGGGCCGGGCCGGTGGTGCGCATCGCGAGGGTGTGGCGCAGGACGGTGCGGTCCTCGTCGACCGGCAGTACGGCGAACTCGTGGAAGCCGTGGAAGCCGCGCGGCCCGGTGAAGGTGAAGCGGACCCAGGTGTCGGGCACGTACGAGGTGACCGTGTAGCGGATCGGGCCGTGGCCGCCGGCCGAGCCGACGGTCAGGCCGCGGTCGAACCTCGCCTCGGGCCAGGCCGCGCCCGGCCAGAGCCGGTCCGCCGGGCCGGCCGAGATCGTGTTGAGGAGGGCCCCCACCTCGCTCGCCTTCGCGGCCAGCAGGCGTTCGTGCACGTTGTAGACGGCCATGCCTCTTCCCTCTCGTAAGTATTGGAGATGGCTCTCTAATAAATTGGAGGGTACTCTCTGATTCATGGCCAGACCACCCCGCTTCGACAGCGACCAGATCCTCGACGCCGCCGTCCGGCTCGCCGCGGCCGCCGGACCGGGCGGCGTGACCATGTCGGCGGTCGCCCAGGCGATCGGCGCGCCCAGCGGATCCGTGTACCACCGCTTCTCCGGACGGCCGGACCTGCTCGCCGAGGTGTGGCTGCGGACCGTCGAGCGGTTCCAGGAGGGCTACTTCGAGGCACTCCGGAGCGATCCCGATCCGCGCCGGGCCGCCCGCGCGGCCGCCCGGCACGTGGTCTCGTGGAGCCGCGCCCACCCGCACGAGGCCTCGCTCCTCCTCTACGGGGCCGAGGAGTTCGGCCAGTCCGCATGGTCCGAGGAGCACCGGGACCGGGCGGACGTGGGCAACCGTCGCGTCTTCGCCTCCCTGCGCGAGCTCGCCGCGGCCCTCGGTGCGGCCGGGCCGCTGGAGCGCGATCGGGTCACCCTGGCGCTGGTCGACCTGCCGCTGACCGTGGTCCGCCGGCACCTGCGCGCCGGCGACATGATGCCGCCGTACGCCGAGGAACTGGCGGAGGAATGCGCGGCCGCGCTGCTCGAAGTCGGCTAGCGCCCATACCTGGTGGCTGAGCGCCACTGCTGGGGCTCCGCCCGTCAGGGGCCCGGCGGCCTCTGGACGGCTTCCGTGGCCGCCACGCGGGGGAGGGCGGACGGGTGGTGGGTGGCCAGCCAGGAGATCAGGCGTTCGCGGATCGTGCAGCGCAGCGTCCAGACGTCGTCGGCGTCCTTCGCGGTGGCCGTCGCGCGGACCTGGATGCCGTACGGGGAGGTGTCCGTCACCACCAGGGCCCAGGCGCGGCCGTCCCACTCCGGGACCTCGGAGAGGAGCTGCCCCAGGTGGTCCCGCAGCAGCGGCACCGGCGCGCTGTGGTCCAGGTGGAGGAGGACCGTCCCGGTCATCTCCGCGCCGCCGCGGGACCAGTTCTCGTACGGCTTGCTCGTGAAGTACGAGACCGGCATCGTGATGCGGCGTTCGTCCCAGGTGCGGACGGTGAGGAAGGTCAGGGTGATCTCCTCGACCTTGCCCCACTCCTTGTCGACCACGACCGTGTCACCGATGCGGACGGTGTCGCCGAAGGCGATCTGGAGGCCGGCGAAGAGGTTGCCCAGCGAGGCCTGGGCCGCGATGCCCGCCACGATGCCGAGGACGCCCGCCGAGGCCAGCATCGAGGTGCCGACCGCACGCATCGGCGGGAAGGTCAGCAGCATGGACGCGAGGGCGACCACGATCACCACCGCGCTGACCACCCGGTGGATCAGCGTGACCTGGGTGCGGACCCGGCGGACCCGGGCCTCGTCCTCGGTCACCGCGGCGTAGCGCGCGTACACCGAGTCGACGGCGGCCGTCGCGATGCGGACCGCGAGCCAGGCCACCGACGCGATCAGGATCAGAGTGAGGGCGCGGCCCACGGCGAAGGCGTGGTCGGGCAGGATTCCGGCCTGCCGGTACGAGCCTCTGAGCAACGAGGTGCACAGCACCACCTGGAAGGGGAGGCGGCAGTGACGCAGCAGACCCCAGAGCGGGGTTTCGGGGTGCCGGGTGTCGGCCCGGCGCAGCAGCAGGTCCGCCGCCCAGCCCGCGATCAGGGTGATCGCCAGAGAGCCGCCGAGGACCGTGACGGGACGCAGGACGTTCTCGATCTCCATGGGGAAGAACGTAGCGGGACGGGACGGGAAGGGGACCGGGCCCTGGCACGATGGAGGCATGAACATCATGCTTTTCCACTCGACGTACGGGCTCCGGCCCGCGGTGCACGCGGCGGCCGACCGGCTGCGTGCGGCCGGGCACCAGGTCCAGGTGCCGGACCTCTTCGAGGGGCGCACTTTCGAGACCGTCGAGGAGGGCATGGCCCACCGGGACGAGATCGGCCGTGACGAGTTGCTCAAGCGCGCGGTGCTGGCCTCCGCCCCCCACTCCGACCAGGGGCTGGTCTACGCGGGCTTCTCCTTCGGCGGTTCCGTCGCCCAGCACTTGGCGATGGCCGACGAGAAGGCGCGCGGGCTGCTGCTCCTGCACGGGACGGCGGACCTGGAGGAGGACGCCTCGGTGGACGAGCTGCCCGTGCAGCTGCACATCGCGGACCCGGACCCCTTCGAGCCGCACGACTGGCTGACCGCCTGGTACCTGCGGATGCAGCGGGCCGGGGCCGACGTGGAGGTCCACAGCTACCCGGGCGCCGGGCACCTGTTCACCGACCCGGAGTTGGACGACTACGACGCCGAGGCCGCCGAGCAGACCTGGAAGGTCGCCCTGGCGTTCCTGGATTCCCTGTAGGGGTCCGGAGAAAACGGTGCGGGGCACGGTCCGGATCGCTCCGGTCCGTGCCCCGCTGCCGTTCACACGGCTTTACGCGGCTGGGGTTCAGCCCGCCCGGTAGGCGGTCCAGCTGCTGCTCATGCGGGCCACCTGGCCGGCGGTGAACTGGTACATGCAGGCGTCGTACGTGTAGTCCATGAAGTTGTGGATCGGGTCCACGCCGGGCTTGCTGGCGCAGGTGTCACGGCCGGTCGGGCACTGGTACGCGGCGCTCTTCTCGGCCGGGGTGTCGGAGACGTAGTCGCCGTTGCCGTTACAACCGCCCTGGAAGGTGTGGTACAGACCCATCCAGTGGCCGACCTCGTGGGTCGCGGTGTCACCCTCGTTGTAGTTGGCCGCGGAGCCGCCCGGCAGGGAGGTGTCGAGCACGACCACGCCGTCCATCTTGGGGGCGGAGGCGTAAGAGGTCGGGAAGGTCGCCCAGCCGAGCAGGCCGCCGCCGAGGTTGGCGGTGTAGAAGTTCAGCGCGCCGGGGCCGCCCTGGCGCAGGGTGTTCTTCATGTCCTTCTCGGCCTGGGAGCCGGAGGTCAGGTTGTACCAGGAGGCGTTGTCCGTGTAGTCGGTGCCCGCCAGGGTGAACTGGAAGTTCGTGTTGACGTTGCCGGTGCCCTGGCCGCCGTAGGCGGCGTTGAGGACCGCCAGCTGGTTGTTGATCTGGGTGGACGTCAGCTTTCCGGTGGTGCCGGAGTGCACCACGTGGAAGTACACCGGGACGCTCACGACGGCCTCGGCGGCGGCCAGGCCGCGCTGCGGCTGGTTCTTGAGGGCCTTGTCGAGCTTCGCCTTGAGGTCGGCGTCCATGGCCTTGGCCTGCTCGTCCGTGACCTCGTTGGGCTCGGCCGCGTGCTGCTCCTTGGGCCGGGCGACGCGGGCGTTGGCGGCGGCCCCGGTGTCCTCGGCGCACACCTCGGCGGGGGTCTTGGCGGCGGCCAGCGTGGTGGGGGCGGCGAGCGGGGTGAACGCCAAGGTTCCGGCCAGCACCGCCGTGCCCATCAGGCGGCGGCGAAGAAGGGGGGATATGCGGGCGACAGCGCGCACGTGTGCTCCTCGCGTGGGGGGTTTGGCGTGAAGGATCTCTTCACGTTGGCGGGAAGCTTATGTGTTTATGACATGTAGGGGTCAAGACTCTTACGTAAAAGATTTGTTGCTTCTGATGACAGAGGGGCGCCTGGTCTGCACCAGACGCCCCTCTGCGGCGTAAAATTGACGGTCAGTCAGTTATTTTGTCCGGAAAGTCTGTGGTGTCGGCCGGGTCAGCGGACCGGCTGCCACACCCGCTCCACCTTCTGGGTCCCGTTCGGGGTCCGGTACGAACGCGCCCATTCGGACGTCGCGTCCTGTCGCCGCTTGTCCGAAACCACGTAGTAGTCCATCTGCGAGCGCTCGGCCGTCACGTCCAGCACGCCGTAGCCGTGGGAGTCCATGTCCAGCCACTTCACGTGCCAGTTGGCGGCCTTGACGGCCGACTCCGCGACCAGGGAGGCGGTGTCCGCCGGCACGTGCAGGATGTCGTCGATGTTGTCGGAGGTCACCGAGGTGACGACGAACTCGGTCGCGGCCGTGCCCGAACCGGGGTACGTGGCCATGTTCACCGGGACCTCGTTCGCCCACGCCATGTGGATGTCGCCGGTCAGGAACACCGTGTTCTTGATGTTCCGGTCCCTCAGGTGGGCGAGCAGTTCCTTGCGGTCGTCCGTGTAGCCGTCCCACTGGTCCACGTTGACCGCTATGCCGCCCTCGGGCAGGCCCAGCAGCTTCGCGAGGGGCCCGAGCAGGTGCGCGGGCAGCGAGGCGAAGGCCACCGGCGAGATCATCACCGAGGTGCCGACCAGCTTCCACGTCGCGTTCGAGCCCGCGAGACCCGACTTGAGCCAGTCCAGCTGGGCGCGCCCGGTGAGGGTGCGCTCCGGGTCGTCCACCGATCCGCTGCCGACCTTGACCTGCTGTGACCGGAACGAGCGGAGGTCGAGCAGGTGCAGGTCGGCGAGGGTGCCGAAGCGCAGTCGCCGGTAGACGGTGCCCGCGATGGAGGCGCGTACCGGCATCCACTCGAAGTAGGCCTGCTTGGCGGCGGCCGCACGGGCCGCCCACTCGCCCTCGGCTCCCGGGGTGTGGTTCTCGGCGCCGCCCGCCCAGGCGTCGTTGGCGAACTCGTGGTCGTCCCAGATGGCGACGATCGGGTGCGCGTGGTGCAGGGCCTGGAGGTCGGCGTCCGTCTTGTAGTTGCCGTGCCGGGTGCGGTAGTCGGCGAGCGTCACGATCTCGTGTTTGGGCTCGTGCGGGCGCACGACGTACTTCCCCTCCGGGTAGCCCCCGGACTGGTACTCGTAGATGTAGTCGCCCAGGTGCAGGATCGCGTCCAGGTCGCTGCGGGCGGCCAGGTGGCGGTACGCGGAGAAGTAGCCGGACTCCCAGTTGGCGCAGGAGACCACGCCGAAGCGGACCCCGGACGTGGTGACGTCGTGGCCCGGCGTGGTCCGGGTGCGCCCGACCGGGGAGACCCCGGCGCCGGCGGTGAACCGGTACCAGTACGGGGTTTGCGGCTGCAGCCCGCGCACGTCCACCTTGACCGTGTGGTCGGTGGCGGCGCTCGTGGAGACGGTGCCACTGGCGACGATCCGGGAGAAGGCCTTGTCCCCGGCCACCTCCCAGCTCACCGTGGTGGCCGGGCCCAGCCCGGAGCCGGGCACGGCCTCGGGGGTCGGGGTGACGCGGGTCCACAGCAGGACCCCGTCGGGCAGCGGGTCACCGGAGGCGACGCCGTGCAGGAAGGCGGGCGCGCTCCCGGCGGCGTGGGCGGCGGACGCGCCCAGCGAGGTCAGCGGGGCCAGCGCGGCCGTGGCCGCGGCGGCGAGGACGACCGTACGGCGGCGGGGAGTTGCCGCGGCGGTGGAAGAGGAGAGATGACTGGTCACGGATGATCATATTACTGGCGGGTATGGCCCCGGGAACAGATGCGGAAACGCAACGGGCGGGCGAACTCTGGGAGTTCGCCCGCCCGTTGGCCCGGCCTGTCCGGAAATGGGCTCCGCAATGGCCAGGGTCAGCCCTGTAGGGCCTTGTCGATCGCCGCCGTGAACTGCTCCGGGGTCCCCGGGGTCTCGATCTTCTTGCCGTCCATCTTCAGGGTCGGCGTACCCGTCACCCCGGACTTGTTGAAGGCCTTCGACATCTCCAGCGCCCACCGGTCGTACGTGCCGTCCTCGACGGCCTTCTTGAACTCGGCGTTGTCCTTGAGCGCCGGGACCGTGTCCGCGACCTTCAGCAGGTAGTCGTCCTTGGCGAAGCTGTCGACGGTCTCCTCGGGGTGCAGGTCCTTGGAGTACAGGGCCGCCTTGTAGTCGAGGAAGGCCTCCGGGCTGACGTTCAGCGCCGCGCCCAGCGCGCTCAGCGCGTTCTTCGAGCCCTCGCCCTTGGCGGCGTTGTCGATGAAGGTGGCACCGAAGTACTGGAGCTTGTACTTGCCGGCGTCGACGTCCTTCTTGACCTGCTCGCCGACCGCCTGCTCGAAGCCGGCGCAGGCCGGGCAGCGGGAGTCCTCGTAGAGCTCAAGGGTCTTCTTCGCGTCGGCCTTGCCGACGACGACCGTGGTGCCGTTCTCGCCCTCGGTGTTCTTCGGCTTGACCAGCGCGGCCTTGGCGGCCTTGTCCCAGTAGGTGGGCTCGTTCGCCTTCATGACCAGGTAGCCGATGCCTCCGGCCAGGCCGAGGAGGGCTAGGACGCCACCGGCCACGATCACCTGGCGGCGCGCCTTGTCCTTCTTGGCCTGCTTCTCGCGCTCGATGCGCAGCCGCTCGCGGGCCGCCGCCTTGTTCGCCTGGCTGTTGCGTGCACTCATCGTGATCTCCGTGGGGTGTGACTTGGGAAGGGGTGGACTGTCCCCCGGCTACCGCTGGGAGGTGCCCCCGGTACGTGCGTCAGGCGCGCGCGAACGCGCCGAGCACGGGAGGTCCCCGCCGTCCCACGGAGTGCGCGGGGAACCGCGTACGGGCCCCCGCGCGCGGCAGCGCCGGACGCGCCACCCGCGGCGTCGGCCGCCCGGTGGCGGTCGCCGGGCCGGCCGCGGCCAGCAGCAGCGGCCGGAACGCGAAGGCGGCCACCGCCCGAAGCATCCGGCCCAGTGCCCGCTCCCCGTGGCGCAGCCACGCGGCGGCCACCAGCCCGATCGAGACGTGGGCGCCGAGCAGCAGCCAGGGAGCCCAGGGGCCGGGGGAGGCGAGCAGCGCGGCCGGATCGGACGCGGGCCCGGTCATCTCGGCCAGCGGCCCGCCGACCGGGGTGCCGCCGCACAGCTCGTCCAGGCCCAGGGCGCGCAGCGGGCCCGCGACCGGGCCGCCCGCGGGGCCGTAACAGACGTGCTGCCCGGCGGTGAAGACGGTGTCGGCGGCCAGCTCCAGCGGCACGAGCAGCCCGGCGATGGGGCCGAAGCCACGCTCGCGGCCCGCCAGCGCGTAGGCGATCGCGAACACGGCGGCGAAGGCCCCGCCGACCATGACGGGCGGCAGCGGAACCCGGGACATCAGGACGTGCGAGCCGGCCGAGAGCAGCACGACGAGCGCGCTGAACAGCGCGGCCCGCAGCCCTCGAAGTCTCACCCCTGATATGTCCATCGCCGCGAGTTTGCCACGTGACCCTGTGAAAAGAGGCTCCTGGTCCCGACTACGGCGTGATGCGGCCGTTGCGGAAGAGGTCCACGAAGATCTGGTGGTCGGCGCGGGCCCGGGCCCCGTAGGCGTGCGCGAAGTCCACGAGCAGCTCCGCGAAGCCCGCCTCGTCGGCCGCGATCGCCGCGTCGATGGCCCGCTCGGTGGAGAAGGGGACCAGCGTCTGGCCGCTCTCGTCCGCGTCCGCCGCCCCGTGCATGGTCGCCGTCGCCCGTCCCAGGTCCGCGACGACCGCGGCGATCTCCTCCGGGTCGTCCAGGTCCGACCAGTCCAGGTCCACCGCGTACGGGGAGACCTCCGCCACCAGCTGACCGGAGCCGTCCAGCTCGGTCCAGCCGAGCCACGGGTCGGCGTGGGCCTGGAGGGCGCGCTGGGAGATCACCGTGCGGTGGCCCTCGTGGTGGAAGTACTCCCGCACCGCCCGGTCGGTGATGTGCCGGGAGACAGCCGGGGTCTGCGCCTGCTTGAGGTAGATCACGACGTCGTTCTCCAGGGCGTCGCTGTGGCCCTCCAGCAGGATGTTGTAGGAGGGCAGGCCCGCGGAGCCTATGCCGACGCCCCGGCGGCCCACGACGTCCTTGACCCGGTAGGAGTCGGGCCGTACGAGGGACTCGTCGGGGAGGGTCTCCAGGTAGCCGTCGAAGGCGGCCAGCACCTTGTAGCGGGTGGCCGCGTCCAGCTCGATGGTGCCGGCGCCGGGCGCGAAGCGGCGCTCGAAGTCACGGATCTCCGTCATCGAGTCCAGGAGCGAGAAACGGGTGCGGGAGCGGGCCGCGCGCAGGGCGCCCAGCAGCGGGCCCTCGGCGGTCTCCAGGGTGAAGGAGGGGATCTCGTCGTTCTTGGCGCCGGTGGCCAGGGCGTGGATCCGCTCGCGGTAGGCGCCCGCGTAGACCCGTACCAGCTCGCTGATCTGGTCGTCGCTGAGCGCCTTCGTGTAGCCGATCAGGGCGACGGAGGCGGCGAAGCGCTTCAGGTCCCAGGTGAACGGGCCGACGTACGCCTCGTCGAAGTCGTTGACGTTGAAGATCAGCCGGCCGTTGGAGTCCATGTACGTGCCGAAGTTCTCCGCGTGGAGATCCCCGTGGATCCACACCCGGCCGGTCCGCTCGTCCAGGTACGGGCCGCCGTGCCGCTCGCGCTCCAGGTCCGCGTAGAAGAGGCAGGCCGTGCCCCGGTAGAAGGCGAAGGCCGAGGCCGCCATCTTCCGGAACTTGACCTGGAAGGCGGCGGGGTCGGCGGCGAGCAGCTCACCGAACGCGGTGTCGAACACGTCGAGTATCTGCTCGGCGCGGTGCTCGTCGGTCGTCTCGGGAACCGCCATGGCGGATGCCTCCTGGTGGTGCGGGGCCGATCTGGGATGGATCGCTTTTCGGACAGTCGTCCATGGTTCTGCAACGCATGACCGTACCCGTCGGTGCCCCGTTTCTGTCACCCGGGAGACGTAGGATTCGTAGCTGCCGCCCCTCTCTCCCCTCGGAGGCCCCCACCGTGACCAAGACGCCGTTCACGCACCTGCACGTCCACACCCAGTACTCGCTGCTGGACGGTGCCGCGCGGCTGAAGGACATGTTCAACGCGTGCAACGAGATGGGCATGACGCACATCGCCATGTCCGACCACGGCAACCTGCACGGGGCCTACGACTTCTTCCACACCGCCCAGAAGTCCGGCATCACGCCGATCATCGGCATCGAGGCGTACGTCGCCCCCGAGTCCCGGCGCAACAAGCGGCGCATCCAGTGGGGCCAGCCCCACCAGAAGCGCGACGACGTCTCCGGTTCCGGTGGTTACACCCACAAGACGATCTGGGCGGCGAACGCCACCGGCCTGCACAACCTCTTCCGGCTGTCCTCCGACGCGTACGCCGAGGGCTGGCTCACCAAGTGGCCGCGCATGGACAAGGAGACCATCTCCAAGTGGTCGGAGGGCCTGATCGCCTCCACCGGGTGCCCCTCCGGCGAGCTCCAGACCCGACTGCGCCTGGGCCAGTTCGACGAGGCCCTGAAGTCGGCCTCCGAGTACCAGGACATCTTCGGCAAGGACCGCTACTTCCTGGAACTGATGGACCACGGCATCGAGATCGAGCGCCGGGTCCGCGACGGGCTGCTGGAGATCGGCAAGAAGCTCGGCATCCCGCCGCTGGTGACGAACGACTCGCACTACACCTACGCGAGCGAGGCCGGCGCCCACGACGCCCTGCTCTGCATCCAGACCGGCAAGAACCTCTCGGACCCGGACCGCTTCCGCTTCGACGGCTCCGGCTACTACCTGAAGTCCACGGACGAGATGTACGCCATCGACTCCTCGGACGCCTGGCAGGAGGGCTGTGCCAACACGAAGCTGGTCGCGGACCAGATCGACACCGAGGGCATGTTCAAGTTCCGGAACCTGATGCCGAAGTTCGACATCCCGGACGGCTACACCGAGGTCACCTGGTTCCGCGAGGAAACCATGCGCGGCATGCACCGCCGCTACCCCGGGGGCATCCCGGACGACCGGATGAAGCAGGCCGAGTACGAGATGGACACGATCATCTCGATGGGCTTCCCCGGCTACTTCCTCGTGGTCGCCGACTTCATCATGTGGGCCAAGAACCAGGGCATCGCCGTAGGCCCCGGCCGAGGCTCCGCGGCCGGCTCGATCGTCGCGTACGCCATGGGCATCACCGACCTCGACCCGCTCACCCACGGCCTGATCTTCGAGCGCTTCCTCAACCCCGAGCGCGTCTCCATGCCCGACGTCGACATCGACTTCGACGAGCGTCGGCGCGTCGAGGTGATCAGGTACGTGACCGAGAAGTACGGCGCCGACAAGGTCGCCATGATCGGTACGTACGGCACCATCAAGGCCAAGAACGCGATCAAGGACTCCGCGCGCGTCCTGGGCTACCCGTACGCCATGGGCGACCGGCTCACCAAGGCCATGCCCGCCGACGTCCTCGGCAAGGGCATCCCGCTCTCCGGCATCCTCGACCCCTCGCACCCCCGCTACGGCGAGGCCGGCGAGATCCGCGGGATGTACGAGAACGAACCGGACGTGAAGAAGGTCATCGACACCGCCCGCGGCGTCGAGGGCCTGGTCCGCCAGATGGGCGTGCACGCCGCCGGCGTGATCATGTCCAGCGAGACGATCACCGACCACGTGCCCGTCTGGGTGCGGCACACCGACGGCGTCACCATCACCCAGTGGGACTACCCGAGCTGCGAGTCGCTCGGCCTGCTGAAGATGGACTTCCTCGGCCTGCGCAACCTCACGATCATGGACGACGCCGTCAAGATGGTGAAGGCCAACAAGGGGATCGACATCGATCTCCTGGCCCTCCCGCTCGACGACCCCAAGACCTTCGAACTGCTCGGCCGCGGTGACACCCTCGGCGTCTTCCAGTTCGACGGCGGGCCCATGCGCTCCCTGCTGCGCCTGATGAAGCCCGACAACTTCGAGGACATCTCCGCCGTCTCGGCCCTGTACCGGCCGGGCCCGATGGGCATGAACTCGCACACGAACTACGCCCTGCGCAAGAACAAGCAGCAGGAGATCACCCCGATCCACCCGGACCTGGAGAAGCCCCTCGAAGAGGTGCTCGCGGTCACCTACGGCCTGATCGTCTACCAGGAGCAGGTGCAGAAGGCCGCCCAGATCATCGCCGGGTACTCGCTCGGCGAGGCCGACATCCTGCGCCGCGTGATGGGCAAGAAGAAGCCCGAGGAGCTGGCGAAGAACTTCACCATCTTCCAGGAGGGCGCCCGGAAGAACGGCTACAGCGACAAGGCCATCCAGGCCCTGTGGGACGTCCTGGTCCCCTTCGCCGGCTACGCGTTCAACAAGGCCCACTCGGCCGCGTACGGGCTGGTCTCCTACTGGACCGCCTACCTCAAGGCGAACTTCCCGGCCGAGTACATGGCCGGCCTGCTCACCTCGGTCAAGGACGACAAGGACAAGTCCGCGATCTACCTGAACGAGTGCCGCCGCATGGGCATCAAGGTGCTCCCGCCGAACGTGAACGAGTCGGAGCCGAACTTCGCCGCCCAGGGCGACGACGTGATCCTCTTCGGCCTCACCGCCGTCCGCAACGTCGGCCAGAACGTCGTCGAGTCGATCATCAAGACCAGGAAGGCCAAGGGGAAGTACTCCTCCTTCCCCGACTTCCTGGACAAGGTCGAGGCCGTCGTCTGCAACAAGCGGACCGTCGAATCGCTGATCAAGGCCGGCGCCTACGACGAGATGGGTCACACCCGCAAGGGCCTGGTCGCCCACCACGAATCGATGATCGACAACGTGGTCGCCGTCAAGCGCAAGGAGGCCGAGGGACAGTTCGACCTCTTCGGCGGAATGGGTGACGAGGGCGCGAGCGACGAGCCCGGCTTCGGCCTCGACGTGGAGTTCTCCGACGTCGAGTGGGAGAAGTCCTACCTGCTCGCCCAGGAACGCGAGATGCTCGGCCTCTACGTCTCCGACCACCCGCTCTTCGGCCTGGAGCACGTGCTCTCCGACAAGACGGACGCCGGAATCTCCCAGCTCACCGGCGGCGAGCACTCCGACGGCGCGGTCGTCACCATCGGCGGCATCATCTCCGGCCTCCAGCGCAAGATGACCAAGCAGGGCAACGCCTGGGCCATCGCCACCGTCGAGGACCTGGCCGGCTCCATCGAGTGCATGTTCTTCCCCGCGACCTACCAGCTCGTCTCCACCCAGCTGGTCGAGGACACCGTCGTCTTCGTCAAGGGCCGCCTCGACAAGCGCGAGGACGTCCCCCGCCTCGTCGCCATGGAGATGATGGTCCCCGACCTCTCCTCGGCCGGCACCAACGCACCCGTCGTCCTCACCATCCCGACCGTCAAGGTCACCCCACCGATGGTGACCCGTCTGGGGGAGATCCTCCGCCACCACAAGGGCAACACCGAGGTACGGATCAAGCTCCAGGGGCCGCGCACCACCACCGTGCTGCGCCTCGACAAGCACCGCGTCCAGCCCGATCCGGCCCTCTTCGGCGACCTCAAGGTGCTGCTCGGTCCGTCCTGCCTGGCCGGATAGCGCCGTTCGCCACCGTCGACGCACACACGTGAGGGCCTGCCCGGCGATGCCCGGGCAGGCCCTTCCGTCACAATCCGGCGCGTCAGTTGTGGCCGAACTTCTTCTGCTTGCTCTTGTGCGCCAGATCCATCGGACTCGGCGACGGATTCATCGACTCGGTCGACGAATCCGTCGAGCTCCGCGACGGATCCTGCGACTGGCGGGACTGCTGCTGCTTGGGCTGCTTCTGCTGCTTGTTCTTGGCCATGGGGGAGCCTCCGTGAGGGTCTAGGGGCCAGGACCGCCTTCACACTCACACAGCGCCAGAAAGCGCGCATTTTGGATCATTACTGCGCGTAGCCGGTAGAACCAAAAGATCCGCCACGCCGATGATCGAGTTCCGGCCGTCAACACCCTTGCGGTCGGGCAGACTCGGGGGACCCGCCGAAGAACACTGAGGATCCCCAGGGAAGAGGTGGAACGCGTGGACCGCTGCGTCGTCCTGGTGGACGCCGGCTATCTGCTGGGCGCCGCCGCGAGCCTTCTCGCAGGGGAGCCCTCACGCTCCCGCATCACCGTCGACCACGCCGCCCTCATCCAGGGACTGCGCGAACGGGCCGAAGCCGACACCGAACAGCCCCTGCTGCGCATCTACTGGTTCGACGGCGCACCCGACCGGGTGCCGCAGCCCGAGCACCGGCGGCTGCGCGTCATGCCCCGCGTCACCGTCCGGCTGGGCGCCCTGACCCGGAGCGACGGCCGCTGGGCGCAGAAGGGCGTCGACGCCGCCATGCACGCCGAGCTCACCGAGCTCGCCCGCAACCGGGCCTGCTCCGACGTGGTCCTGGTCACCGGCGACGGAGACCTGCTGCCCGGCCTGATGTCCGCGAAGGAACACGGGGTCGCCGTCCACCTGTGGGCCGTACAGGCCGCCGACGGGGACTACAACCAGTCCGAGGACCTCGTCGCCGAGGCCGACGAACGCCGCGTCCTCGACCGCGCCTGGATCACCCGGGCCGTCCGCGCCAAGGACCTCACCGGACTCTGCTCCCCGCCGCCCGCGCCGCGACCCGACATCGCCGCGATCCTCTCCGCCCCGCTGCCCGAGGCCGCCCTCGCCGAAGCAGCCCGCAACGGCTCACCCGCCGGTGACCCCGAAGTCGAAGGGGTTCCCGTACCGGCGCCGGCCACCGGCGGGAGCAAGACCGTACCCACGCCCAAGGACCTCGCCGGCGCACTGCGGGCCCCCGGCCAGCAGGCCGGACCGCCGGCCACGGCCGGGCACCCCGGCGCAGGCCCGGCCGGCAGCGCCCTGCGCTGGTCCTCCGACAAGGGCTGGATCGACCGGGCCGGACCGCTCGGCGAGCCCGCCGAGACCGCCTCGCTGCCCACCCTCGCCCAGCTCACCAGCGCCGAACAGCGCTGGGCGGACCGCGAGGAGGACATCACCACCGTCGGCGGCGACCCCTTCGAGGTGGGACAGGTGTTCGCCCGGCGCTGGATGGAACGGCTCCCGGAACCCGTGCACCTGCAGAAGCTCGCCACGATGTACCCGCGCATCCCGCACCGGATCGACGGCGAGCTGCTGCGCTACGCCGCCCGGTTCGGCCTGCTCGCGCACAAGGACGACCAGATCGACGAGCACGACCGCTACGCCATCCGGGCCGGCTTCTGGCGGGAGATCGACGTCCGCGCGGCCGCCGAACACGTGGCCGCCGTACCCTCGGCGGGCCCCCCGGGCGTCTCCCTGGGACCGGCGGGCGCGGCGACCCCGGCGGCCGAGTAGAGGCAGAAGCCGCGTAGGCTGCTCCCTCGTGAGTACGGGCACGGCACAAGAGCAGAGCAGTACGGCGGCAGCCGCGGGAGGGCCCCCCGGCGTCGTTTGCGCGGTGCGTGACCTGGTCAAGACGTATCCCGCGGTCCGCGGCCGGCGCGGGGCCCCCGCCCTGCCCGAGACGCGCGCCAACGACGGCATCTCCCTGGACGTACGGCGCGGCGAGATCTTCGGCCTGCTCGGCCCCAACGGCGCCGGCAAATCCACCCTGGTCCGCCAGCTCACCGGCCTGATGCGCCCCGACTCGGGCACCGTCACCCTGCTGGGCCACGACCTCGTACGCCACCCCGAGCGGGCGGCCCGACTGCTCGCCTACCTGGGCCAGGAATCCACCGCCCTCGACGAGCTCACGGTGGCCCTGGCCGCCGAGACCACCGGGCGGCTGCGCGGACTCCCCGCACGGGCGGCACGGGCCGCGCGGGACGAGGTACTGGAGGAACTCGGGCTGACCGAGATCGCCGGCCGGCCCCTGAAGAAACTTTCCGGCGGGCAGCGCCGCCTCGCCTGCTTCGCCGCCGCACTGGTGGGGGAGCGGCCGGTGCTCGTCCTCGACGAACCCACCACCGGCATGGACCCCGTGGCCCGCCGGGCCGTTTGGACGGCCGTCGACCGGCGGCGCGCGCAGCACGGCGCGACGGTCCTGCTGGTCACCCACAACGTCATCGAGGCCGAGACCGTCCTCGACCGGGTCGCCGTCATCGACCAGGGCAAGGTCATCGCCTGCGACTCCCCGGCCGGACTGAAGGCCACCGTCTCGGGCGAGGTCCGCCTGGAACTCGTGTGGCGCGACGCCGCTCCGCTGGGCGTTCCCGAGGTCGCGGCGTTGCGGGAACGCGCGGTCGAGTCCGGGCGGCGCTGGGTACTGCGGCTCGGGCCGGACGAAGCCCGGGCGGCGGTCGCCTCGGTGACCGGCGGGCCGGCCTTCGCGGCGCTGGACGACTTCACGCTGGCCACGCCGAGCCTGGAGGACGTGTACCTCGCACTCGGCGGGAAGACGAAGGGGCTGGTGAAGCTGTGAGCGACCGTCAGGCAGGCGCTGTCGCGCCGATCGCGGGCACGCCGCAGGCCACAGCGCCGCAGGCCGCAGCGCCGCACGCCGCCGTGCCGCACGCCGACGCCGGGCAGGACGCTGCGTCGCCGGACGCCGTCCGACAGCATGCAGTCGGCCCGCTGGCCCCCAAGGCCAAACTCCTGCCCGCGCTGGCCGCCGTGTACCGGGCGCAGCTCTCCCGGGCCCGGGTGGCGCGGATCCCGCTGCTCTTCGTGGCCACCTTCCAGTCCGTCGGGATCATGATCCTGATGCGCGGGGTGGTGGACGGCGGCTCGGAGGCCCGGGCCGTCGTGGCCGGCTCCTCCGTGCTCGTCGTCGCCTTCGTCGCGCTGAACCTGCTCGCGCAGTACTTCGGGCAGCTGCGCGCGGGCGGCGGGCTCGACCACTACGCCACCCTGCCGGTGCCGCCCGCGTCGGTGGTGCTGGGCGCGGCCGCCGCGTACGCCTCCTTCACGCTGCCGGGGACGCTGGTGACGGCGGTCTTCGGGTGCGTGCTGTTCGACCTGCCGATGGGCGGGCTGTGGATCCTCGCCGCGGTCGTACCGCTCGCCGGGGCCGCGCTCGCCGGGCTCGGCGCGGCGCTGGGGCTGCTCGCGCCGCGGCAGGAACTGGCCACGCTGGCCGGGCAGCTCGGCATGTCGGCGGCGCTGCTGCTGGGGGTGCTGCCGCCCGAGCGGATGCCGGACGTGATCGTGTGGGCGCGGGCCCTGCTGCCGTCCACGTACGGGGTGGAGGCGTTCGTACGTACCTTCGCGCCCGAGCCGGACTGGGCAGCCGTCGCCTTCGACCTCGGGGTGTGCGGGGCCGTGGGCGTGCTGTCGCTGGCCGTCGCCACCTGGGCGTACCGGCGGGCGGCGGTCCGCTGACGCCTCGGTGGCGCGCACCTGGCACGATGTGGGGGTGACCGAAGCCGTGACCCCTCCGTCTCCATTCGACCCGCCGTCGCTCCCGCCCGAGAAGCCGGGCGCCGCCGCCGAGGGCATCACCCCGGCCGACGTCCGCGACGGGGCCGCCGTCGCCCTCGCGGTCGGGCTGGCCGGTCTGCTCCTCGGCGTGCTGTGGGCGTGGCTGGCGCCGCGTGTGCAGTACGTCTCCAACGGGGAGGCCGTGTTCCTGCGCAACACCGAGGGCGAGGCGCGGATCGGGTCCGACGGGACGTTCTTCCTCCTGGCGGTGGGCCTGGGCGTGCTGAGCGCGGTCGGCACGTTCCTGTGGCGGCGGGCGGGCGGAGTGCCGGTGGTCATCGGGCTCGCGGTGGGGTCCGTCTTCGCCGGGCTGGTGGGGTGGCGGCTGGGGCTGACGCTCGGCCCGTCGTCGAACCTGGCCGAGGCGGCCGCGCGGGCGGGGAAGGGCGTGCCGTTCGACGCGCCGCTGCAGTTGCTGGCGTACGGGGTGCTGCTGGTGTGGCCGATGGCCGCGGTCCTGGTCCACTTGGGCCTCACGGCCCTGTGGACCCCCCGGGACCCGGCCCCGGCCCCCGCCTGGTCCGTCTACCCCCCACCCCACGTCCACGCGGACCCCTCCGCCGCCCCGGAGCCCCCGCGCCCCTGACCCGGCCGTGCCCTGGGGCCCCGCCCCAGCCCCCGGCGCCTCAAACGCCGGCGGGGCTGGATGTGGCTGCCCTCGCCTGCCCGGTGTGCCTCAAAGACCCGGGGCTCCGCCCCGTACCCCGCTCCTCAATCGCCGGAGGGGCTGGGGGTTCCGGTGCCGCCGTGCTTCTGCTGCTCAAAGATCGGGGCTCCGCCCCCGACCCCGCGCCTCAAACGCCGGCGAGGCTGGGTGTGGCTGCTGTCGGCTGCCCGGTGCGCCTCGCCGCCGTTCTTCCGCTGTTCAAAGATCGGGGCTCCGCCCCCGACCCCGCGCCTCAAACGCCGGCCGGGCTGGTGTGCCGAGAGGGCTGGAGTGCCCGCAGGGCAATTTCAGCCTCGCCGGCGATTGAGGCGCGGGGTCTGGGGCAGAGCCCCAGGACGCGGCGCCGCAGGCGGATCGGATACGGGCAAGCCCCAGTGGCGGCGCCGCAGGCTACGGGCGGGCCACCGGGGCCAGGACGGCTTCCGTGAGGGTGGTCAGGTCCGCGGGGGACAGTTCGACCTCCAGGCCGCGGCGGCCCGCCGAGACGCAGATGGTGGCATGCGCGGAGGCCGAGGCGTCCAGAACGGTACGCAGCCGGCGCCGCTGCCCCAGCGGGGAGATGCCGCCGAGGACGTACCCCGTGGTCCGCTCCGCCAGCGCCGGATCGGCCATCGCCGCCCGCTTGCCGCCGACCGCCGCGGCCAGGGCCTTCAGGTCCAGTTGGCCCGAGACCGGGACCACCGCCACCGTCAGTACCCCGTCCACGTCCGCGATCAGCGTCTTGAAGACCCGGTCCGGGGAGACACCCATGGCCTGCGCCGCCTCCTCGCCGTACGAGGGGTGCGCCGGGTCGTGCTCGTACGCGTGCGAGGTGAAAGCGACACCCGCGGCCGAAAGGGCGACGATCGCCGGGGTGCCCGCCGCCTGCTTCTGCTTCTTCGCCATCAGTTCGGGCTCGTCGGCGCGCGGGTCAGGTCGACCGCGGGGAGGGACGGCAGGTGGCGGATGACCGCCGTTTCCGTGCGCAGGAGCTTGAGCTCCTCCGCCAGGCGGGTCGCCGTGTCGGGGGCCTGGAGCAGGCGCTGCTTCGCCGGGATGTCCAGCACCGCCGCCGCTGCCACCAAGTAGGAGACCACCGACGGCTCGTCGGGGAGTTCCGCACCCGTCAGGGACCGCTCCCGCGCTCCCGCCAGCCGCTTCTGGTAGTTGCGGAAGGCCCGCAGCACTCCCTCGGCCAGTGCGCCGGCGCCCTCGCCGGCGTCCTCGGGGAGCTCCTCCAGATCCGCCACCAGGAACGGGCCCGACGCGTCCACCGACAGGAGGCGTACGCGGGTGGTGCCCGTAGCCAGGACCTCGAAGCTGCCGTCCTCCCGCTCCCGGATGGTCGCCGCGTCCGCGACGCAGCCCACCCGGTGGAAGGCCTGGATCGGGTCCGAGCCGAAGCCCGCGGCCGGGCCCCGCTCGGGGACGGCGGTCTGGTCCGGCAGTCCGGGCGCGGTCGGGGCCACCTCCCGGCCGTCACGGATCGCGACGACGGCGAAGCGGCGCGGCTCGTCCGCGCCCCCCTTCAGCAGCTCGCGCATCATGGCGCGATAACGCTCCTCGAAGACGTTCAGCGGGAGGACGAGTCCCGGGAACAGCACCGAGTTGAGCGGGAAGAGTGGCAGGCGAACGGTGGTCACGAGGCACAGGGTAATGGCCGGGAGCCCGGCCCCGTCACCCCCGCCTCAGCAGCCGGGAGGCTCCGGCCGCCACCGTCGTGGCCAGGATCCAGCCCAGCAGGACGAGGGTCGCGGCCCCCCACTGCCAGCCGCCCTCCAGCTTCCAGTGGCCCTCCTGGCCGAGATCGATCACCGGGAGGAGGAGGTCCAGCGCGAACAGCGGGGCGTTCCACAGCGGGTGCTCGTCCTCCTTGATCGGCGGCGGATCGTGCCGGGAGAAGAGGAGCGCCCCGGCCGCCCACAGCACCGCCATCAACAGGGCGGCCCGGCCCGGCCGGTACCCGTAGACCACCGTCCAGTCCTGCAGGTAGCCCCACGCCTTCTGCCCCGTGGGCAGCGTGGCCCGGCGCCGCCGCTGCTTGGCCAGCAGCACCTCGCGGGCGTCCGCGTCCTCTCCGCTGGCCCGCAGTACGGCGGCCAGCCGCTCGTACGGCTCCGGCGAGTACTCGGGCGTCGCCGCCTCCACCCACTCCAGCCGGCGGGCGAGGGGGAAGTGACCGCGCGGCGCGAGGTTCTCGTAGACGAAGCCCTCGATGGACACGCCGCCCGGCCCGGGCCAGCTCGTGGAGGTGTCGACGAGCTTGACCACCTTCGCCCCGGACACCACCACCCGCCCCTGCTCCGGCCGCTCGCCCACGAAGCGGAACTCGGGGGTCTGGATCCGGCGCAGGGACACCTCCTGCTCGGCGGTGAGCCCGAACCGGGCGCCGTAGAAGTCGATGGCGTCCCCGAAACGCCCGTCGTCCAGTCGCAGCCCGCCGCGGCACACGAAGCGCTGCGCGCGCTGCCCGCGCGTCGGGGTCAGCCCCAGCCCGTACGGGGGAGTGGAGGAGTTCGTGCCGGGGACGTAGTCCAGCGCGATCGAGGTCAGGTACAAGGTCCGCTCGACCGTCAGCTGCGGGGCGTTCAGCGCGTACTTCCCGTACGGATTGCGCAGGCGGGCCCCGCGCAGGTTCATCGACACGCCGACCTTCGCGCCGCGCAGGCTCACCTCCCCGTACGTCTCCAGCAGCTCGGCCTGGAAGTCCTGCGCCACCGACATCCCGTCGGCGGTGATCGCCCGCCCCTTGGAGTCCCGCTGCACCACGGCCTGGCTGATCAGCAGGTCGGTGCCGATCTGCGCGTCGGTCAGCCGGATGCCGCGCTGCACCCGGCAGCGCGGCAGGTGCAGATCGCCCTCGGTGTGCAGGCGCGCCGCCTCCAGCCGCGGTATCGCGCAGTTGACCAGGCGCAACGTGCCGAAGCGCGTCTCCGAGAGCTGGACCTCGCTGTCGAAGCGGCAGGACTGCAGCTCCACGTACGGGCCCACCGCGCCACCGGACAGATCGAGCTTCCCGACGATCCGCACGCCGCGCAGTTTCAGCGAGGCCACCCGGCCCGGCACCGACGCCGGCCCGTGGAGCAGCAGCAGGGCCACCACCCGGGCGCGGACGCTGCGGTCGGGGCCCCACACCTGGTCGCCGTGCGGATCGTCCCGGTCGGCGGCGCGCTCGCTCAGATCGCAGACGCTGCCCGTGCGGTACGCCTCCCACATGCGGCGCTCGGCGGCGGTCAGATCCGCCGGTTCCTCGCCCGCGCGCGTCTCGGTCATGGCGGCCCCCCTCCGCTCGCACTGCGTGTAGATCAAAGCTATCGGGGGCCTGTGACATCCGGGGCGTGTATCAGCCAGTGATACGGGCGAACGGTGGTGCTGGGCGGTCTGAGAGAATTGGGAGGTGATCTCTCGTATCGACCTGCGCGGTGACGCCCTCCCCGAGGGTGGCGCCCTGCGCGATCTGCTGCCCCGTGCCGAGTTCGACGTAGAAGCTGCCCTGGAGAAGGTGCGGCCCATCTGCGAGGACGTCCATCATCGTGGCACGGCGGCGCTGATCGAGTACGCGCAGAAGTTCGACGGGGTGACGTTGGAGCAGGTCAGGGTGCCCGCCGAGGCCCTCAAGACCGCGCTCGACGAGCTCGACCCTGCCGTCCGCGCGGCCCTCGAGGAGTCGATCCGGCGCGCCCGGATCGTGCACCGCAACCAGCGCCGCACCGAGCACACCACCCAGGTGGTCCCCGGCGGCACGGTGACCGAGAAGTGGGTTCCGGTGGAGCGCGTGGGGCTGTACGCCCCGGGCGGCCGCTCGGTGTACCCGTCCTCCGTGGTCATGAACGTGGTACCCGCCCAGGAGGCGGGCGTCGAGTCGATCGCGCTCGCGTCCCCGCCGCAGAAGGAGTTCGGGGGCCTGCCGCACCCGACGATCCTCGCCGCGTGCGCGCTCCTCGGCGTGGACGAGGTGTACGCGGCCGGCGGCGCCGTCGCCGTCGCGATGTTCGCGTACGGCACCGAGGACTGCCTGCCCGTCAACATGGTGACCGGCCCCGGCAACATCTGGGTCGCCGCCGCCAAGCGCTACTTCACCGGGAAGATCGGCATCGACACCGAGGCCGGCCCGACCGAGATCGCGGTCCTCGCCGACTCCACGGCCGACCCGGTGCACGTCGCCGCCGACCTGATCAGCCAGGCCGAGCACGACCCGCTGGCCGCCGCCGTCCTCGTCACGGACTCCGCGGAGCTCGCGGACGCCGTCGAGAAGGAGCTGGAGCCGCAGGTCGCGGCCACCAAGCACGTCGAGGACCGGATCAAGCCCGCCCTCGCCGGCAAGCAGTCCGCGATCGTCCTGGTCGACAGCCTGGAGGACGGCCTCAAGGTCGTCGACGCGTACGGCGCCGAGCACCTGGAGATCCAGACCGCCGACGCCGCCGCCTGGGCCGCCCGGGTGCGCAACGCCGGCGCGATCTTCGTCGGCCCGTGGGCCCCGGTCTCGCTCGGCGACTACTGCGCCGGGTCGAACCACGTGCTGCCCACCGGCGGCTGCGCCTGCCACTCCTCGGGCCTGTCCGTGCAGTCCTTCCTGCGCGGGATCCACATCGTCGACTACACGCGCGACGCCCTCGCCGAGGTCACCCACCACGTGGTGACGCTGGCCGAGGCCGAGGACCTGCCCGCGCACGGCGCCGCCCTGAAGGCGCGCTTCGGATGGAAGGTGCCGAACCAGTGACCGCCATCGGAATCGACGACCTCCCCATCCGGGACGAGCTGCGCGGCAAGACCCCGTACGGCGCCCCGCAGCTCGACGTGCCCGTGCAGCTCAACACGAACGAGAACCCGTACGAGCTCCCCGAAGAGCTCGTGGCGCGGATCGCCGAGCGCGTCGCGGAAGCCGCCCGCACCCTCAACCGCTACCCCGACCGGGACGCGGTCGAGCTGCGCACCCAGCTCGCCGCCTACCTCACCCGTACGGGCAAGCACCCGGTCGCGCGGGAGAACGTATGGGCCGCCAACGGCTCCAACGAGGTCATCCAGCAGCTGCTGCAGACCTTCGGCGGGCCCGGCCGCACCGCGATCGGCTTCGAGCCCTCCTACTCGATGCACGCGCTGATCTCCCGCGGCACCGGCACCGGCTGGATCTCCGGGCCGCGCCGGGAGGACTTCACGATCGACGTGGCCGCGGCCGAGCAGGCCATCGCCGAGAACGCCCCCGACGTCGTCTTCATCACCTCGCCGAACAACCCCACGGGTACCGCGGTCGAGGCGGAGACCGTCCTCGCGCTCTACGAGGCCGCGCAGGCGGCCAAGCCGTCCCTGGTCATCGTGGACGAGGCGTACGTGGAGTTCAGCCACCGCGACTCGCTGCTGCCACTGATCGAGGGCCGCCCGAACATGGTGGTCTCCCGGACCATGTCCAAGGCCTTCGGCGCCGCCGGCCTGCGCCTGGGCTACCTGGCCGCGCACCCCGCCGTGGTCGACGCCGTCCAGCTGGTGCGCCTGCCGTACCACCTGTCGGCCGTCACCCAGGCGACCGCGCTGGCCGCGCTGGAGCACACCGACACCCTGCTCGGATACGTCGAGCAGCTCAAGGCCGAGCGGGACCGCCTCGTCGTCGAGTTGCGGGCCATCGGCTACGAGGTCACCGAGTCCGACGCGAACTTCATCCAGTTCGGCAGGTTCGAGGACTCCCACACCGCTTGGCAGAAGATCCTCGACCAGGGCGTCCTGGTCCGGGACAACGGCGTGCCGGGCCGGCTGCGGGTCACCGCGGGCACCCCGGCCGAGAACGACGCGTTCCTGGAAGCGGTTCGCGCACTGAAGAAGGAGCAGCACGCATGAGCCGCATCGGACGGGTCGAACGGACCACGAAGGAGACCTCGGTCCTCGTCGAGATAAACCTCGACGGCACGGGCAAGGTCGACGTCTCGACGGGCGTGGGCTTCTACGACCACATGCTCGACCAGCTGGGCCGCCACGGCCTCTTCGACCTCACGGTCAAGACGGACGGCGACCTGCACATCGACAGCCACCACACCATCGAGGACACCGCGCTCGCGCTCGGCGCCGCCTTCAAGCAGGCCCTCGGCGACAAGGTCGGCATCTACCGCTTCGGCAACTGCACCGTGCCGCTCGACGAGTCCCTCGCCCAGGTGACCGTCGACCTGTCGGGCCGCCCCTACCTCGTGCACACCGAGCCCGAGAACATGGCGCCGATGATCGGCGAGTACGACACGACGATGACCCGGCACATCTTCGAGTCCTTCGTCGCGCAGGCCCAGATCGCCCTGCACATCCACGTCCCGTACGGCCGCAACGCCCACCACATCGTGGAGTGCCAGTTCAAGGCCCTCGCGCGAGCCCTGCGCTACGCCGCCGAGTTCGACCCGCGCGCCGCCGGCATCCTTCCCTCCACGAAGGGCGCCCTCTAGCCGTGAACGGGCTGAACACCATCCTGATCGTCGTCGGCCTCTTCCTGGCCGGCGGCGTCTACTCCTTCCAGAAGCAGCAGATGCCCAAGTCGGTCGTCGTCCTGCTCGCCATCGGCTCCGTGATGTGCCTCGCCGCCGGAGTCCTGCGAATCCAAGGGATCTGGGAATGAGCGCAGCCACCAAGAACGTCGTCGTCTTCGACTACGGCTTCGGCAACGTCCGCTCCGCCGAGCGCGCCCTCGCGCGCGTCGGCGCGAACGTGGAGATCACCCGCGACTACGACAAGGCCATGGACGCCGACGGACTCCTCGTCCCCGGCGTCGGCGCCTTCTCCGCCTGCATGAACGGCCTGCGCGAGGTCCGCGGCGACTGGATCATCGGCCGCCGGCTCTCCGGCGGCCGCCCCGTCATGGGCATCTGCGTCGGCATGCAGATCCTCTTCGAGCGCGGCATCGAGCACGGCGTCGAGACCGAGGGCCTGGACGAGTGGCCCGGCACGGTCGGCCCGCTCAAGGCCCCGATCGTCCCCCACATGGGCTGGAACACCGTCGAGGCCCCCGCCGACAGCCAGGCCTTCGCCGGTCTGGACGCCGACGCCCGGTTCTACTTCGTGCACTCCTACGCGGCGCACGACTGGAACCTGGAGGTCACCAACCCGGTGATCCGCGCGCCCAAGGTCACCTGGGCCACGCACGGCGAGCGGTTCGTCGCGGCCGTGGAGAACGGGGCCCTGTGGGCCACCCAGTTCCACCCCGAGAAGTCCGGAGACGCCGGAGCCCAGCTCCTCACCAACTGGATCGAGACCCTGTGATGACTCCGACGCCGAAGACCCTGGAACTCCTCCCCGCCGTCGACGTCCGCGACGGCCAGGCCGTCCGCCTCGTCCACGGCGTGTCCGGCAGCGAGACCTCCTACGGCTCCCCGCTGGAGGCGGCCCTCGCCTGGCAGCGCTCCGGCGCCGAATGGCTGCACCTGGTCGACCTGGACGCCGCCTTCGGCACCGGCGACAACCGGGCCCTGGTCGCCGAGATCACCCGCGCCATGGACATCAAGGTCGAGCTGTCCGGCGGCATCCGCGACGACGCCTCGCTCGCCGCGGCCCTCGCCACCGGCTGCACCCGCGTCAACCTCGGCACCGCGGCCCTGGAGACCCCCGAGTGGGCCGCCAAGGCCATCGCCGAGCACGGCGACAAGATCGCGATCGGCCTGGACGTCCGCGGCACCACCCTCAAGGGCCGCGGCTGGACCAGCGAGGGCGGCGACCTCTACGAGACCCTCGCCCGCCTGGACTCCGAAGGCTGCGCCCGCTACGTCGTCACCGACATCGGCAAGGACGGCACCCTCACCGGCCCCAACCTGGAGCTGCTGAAGAACGTCTGCGCCGCCACCGACCGGCCCGTCGTCGCCTCCGGAGGCATCTCCTCCCTCGACGACCTGCGCGCCCTGTCCGCGCTCGTACCGCAGGGCGTCGAAGGTGCCATCGTCGGCAAGGCCCTGTACGCCAAGGCCTTCACCCTGGAAGAAGCCCTGAAGGTGGTGTCCGCATGAGCAACTCCTCCGACGTACGTCGCATCTCCTCCGGCGGCCCCTACGAGGACGTGATCGCGTACTCCCGCGCCGTGCAGCTGTCGAACGGGCTCGTGCTCGTCTCCGGCTGCACCGCGGCCGACGCCGGCGGCCCGTACGACCAGACCGTCGCCGCCTTCGGCGTCGCCTTCAAGGCGCTCGCCCAGGCCGGTCTCGGACCCGAGCACGTGGTGCGCACCCGCATGTACCTCACGCACGCCCGCGACGTGGACGAAGTGGGCCGTGCCCACAAGGAGCTCTTCGACGCCGTCCGCCCCGCGGCGACGATGCTCATCGTCTCCGGCTTCGTCGACCCGTCCATGGTCGTCGAGGTGGAGGTCGAGGCGTACAAGGAGCCCGACGCTTCCGAAGGAGGAGTCGCATGACCCTCGCCGTACGGGTGATCCCCTGCCTGGACGTCGACAACGGCCGGGTCGTCAAGGGCGTCAACTTCCAGAACCTGCGCGACGCGGGCGACCCGGTGGAGATGGCCAAGCTGTACGACGCCGAGGGCGCCGACGAGCTCACCTTCCTCGACATCACCGCGTCCTCCGGCAACCGCGAGACCACGTACGACGTGGTGCGGCGGACCGCCGAGCAGGTCTTCATCCCGCTGACCGTGGGCGGCGGCGTCCGCACCGCGGACGACGTGGACAAGCTGCTGCGCGCCGGAGCGGACAAGGTGGGCGTCAACACCGCCGCCATCGCCCGCCCCGAGCTCATCCAGGAGATCGCGGAGCGCTTCGGCCGGCAGGTGCTGGTCCTGTCCGTCGACGCCCGCCGGACCGAATCCGGCTCCTTCGAGGTCACCACGCACGGCGGCCGCCGGGGCACCGGCATCGACGCCGTCGAGTGGGCGCACCGGGCGGCCGAACTGGGCGCCGGGGAGATCCTGTTGAACTCGATGGACGCGGACGGCACGAAGGACGGCTACGACACGGAGATGATCGCGGCCGTACGCAAGCACGTGACGGTCCCCGTCATTGCCTCGGGTGGTGCCGGCAAGCTGTCCGATTTCGCACCGGCCATCGAAGCGGGAGCCGATGCGGTGCTCGCGGCGTCGGTCTTCCACTTCGGGGACCTCCGCATCGGCGAGGTCAAGGCCGCCCTTCGCGAAGCGGGCCACCCGGTCCGCTGAGGCCACTGTCCGGCCGGGGGCGCGGGTACCGCTGCGGCGGAGCCGGCCCCCACCCCGCCCCAGACCCTCCCCCAGACTCCGTCCGGGGGGACCCCCACGCCTCAAACGCCGGCGGGGCTGAGATAGCCGCGCCTGGCGGACGGCATCAGGCAAACTCCAGCCTCGCCGGCGTTTGAGGCGCGGGGGTTCGGGAGCGGAGCCCCCGGCAGGCGGCCCGCAGGGTCAGATGCCCAGCTGCGCCGTCGTCAGCTGGGCCACGGCCGCCTTGTCACCCTCCAGCGTCACAGCGGCAGCGTCCTGGCGGCCGAAGCAGAACAGCGTCAGCTCACCCGGCTCGCCCGTCACCGTCACCACCGGCGTTCCCTTGTGGGCAACGGCCGTGCGGCCGTCGGGGCGCCGCAGTACCAGGCCCACCGGGGAGCGGCGGCCCGTCAGGCGGGCCAGCTTCTCCAGGCGGGACCAGAGCGCGTCCGAGAACACCGGGTCCAGTTCCCGCGGCGACCAGTCCGGCTGGGCCCGCCGTACGTCCTCCGAGTGGACGTAGAACTCCACCGCGTTCGCCGCCTCGTCGATCTGCTTCAGCGCGTACACCGACAGCTTCGGCGGGCCCGTCCTGATCAGCTGGATGAGCTCCTCGTACGGCTTGGCCGCGTACTCCGCCATCGCCTTGTCCAGGCGGTCCTTCAGCACGTTCAGCAGCAGCCCGCCCGCCGCGTCCGGACGCCTCTCGCGGACCACCACGTGCGCGGCGAGTTCCCGGCAGGTCCAGCCGTCGCACAGCGTCGGGGCCTCCGGGCCGGCGGCCTCCAACAGGTCGGCCAGCAGCAGTCGTTCACGCTTCGCATGGGTAGACATGCGGCCCAGCCTACGGCTGGAACTCGCCCCGCGCCTGCTCATCAGGCGGACAGAGATCCATTACCGGTCCCATCTCGCGGCACAATGGCACCCATGAGTACGTCCTCCCTCGATCCCGCCATCGCCGCGCGCCTCAAGCGCACCGACGACGGCCTGGTACCGGCCATCGCCCAGCAGTACGACACCGGCGAGGTGCTCATGCTCGGCTGGATGGACGACGAGGCCCTGCACCGCACGCTGACCACCGGCCGCTGCACGTACTGGTCCCGCAGCCGGCAGGAGTACTGGGTGAAGGGGGACACTTCCGGCCACTTCCAGTACGTGAAGTCAGTCGCCCTCGACTGCGACGCCGACACCTTGCTCGTCAAGGTCGACCAGGTCGGAGCCGCCTGCCACACGGGCGCCCGCACCTGCTTCGACGCCGATGTCCTTCCGCTGGCCGAATAGCCGGATTGGGTCCCACGCCATGGATCTCGACACCTTCCGCAAGCTCGCGGCCGACCGCCGCGTCATCCCCGTGAGCCGCAGGCTGCTGGCCGACGGGGACACCCCCGTCGGGCTCTACCGGAAGCTGGCCGCGGAACGCCCCGGCACCTTCCTGCTGGAGTCCGCCGAGAACGGCCGCTCCTGGTCCCGGTACTCCTTCGTCGGGGTGCGCAGCGACGCGACCCTGACCGTCCGGGACGGCCAGGCGCACTGGATCGGCGCCCCGCCCGTCGGCGTACCGACCGGCGGCGACCCGCTCGACGCCCTGCGCGCGACCGTCGAGGTCCTGCACACTCCCCGCGACCTCGCGGGCGGCATGCCGCCCTTCACCGGCGGGATGGTCGGCTACCTCGGCTACGACATCGTGCGCCGCCTGGAGCGCATCGGCGACCACACGGCCGACGACCTCGAACTGCCCGAGCTGACCATGCTGCTCACCTCGGACCTGGCCGTCATGGACCACTGGGACGGCACGGTCCTGCTCATCGCGAACGCCATCAACCACAACGACCTCGACACGGGCGTGGACGAGGCCTACGCGGACGCCGTCGCCCGCCTCGACGCCATGGAGGCCGACCTCGCGCGGCCCGCCCCCTACACCCCGGCCCCGCTCCCCGCCTCCGAGCTGCCCGAGTTCTCGGCCCTGTGGGGCGGCGAGAAGTACCAGGACGCCGTCGAGGACATCAAGGAGCGGATCCGGGCCGGCGAGGCCTTCCAAGTGGTGCCCTCCCAGCGGTTCGAGACACCCTGCGAGGCCTCCGCGCTGGACGTCTACCGGGTGCTGCGGGCCACCAACCCCTCCCCGTACATGTACCTCTTCCGCTTCGACAACGGCTTCGACGTGGTCGGCTCCAGCCCCGAGGCGCTGGTCAAGGTCGAGGACGGGCGGGCCATGGTCCACCCCATCGCCGGTACCCGGCACCGCGGCGCGACCCCGCAGGAGGACCACGACCTGGCGGAGGAGCTGCTCGCCGACCCCAAGGAGCGCGCCGAGCACCTGATGCTCGTCGACCTGGGCCGCAACGACCTCGGCCGGGTCTGCGAGCCGGGATCGGTGGAGGTCGTCGACTTCATGTCGATCGAGCGGTACTCGCACGTCATGCACATCGTGTCCACCGTCACCGGGCGGGTCGCCGAGGGCAAGACGGCCTTCGACGTGCTCACCGCCTGCTTCCCGGCCGGCACGCTCTCCGGCGCGCCCAAGCCGCGCGCCATGCAGATCATCGAGGAGCTGGAGCCCACCCGGCGCGGCCTGTACGGCGGCTGCGTGGGCTACCTGGACTTCGCCGGGGACTCCGACACCGCCATCGCCATCCGCACCGCGCTGCTGCGCGACGGCACGGCGTACGTCCAGGCGGGCGCCGGGGTCGTGGCCGACTCGGTGCCCGAGCTGGAGGACAACGAGTGCCGCAACAAGGCGGCCGCGGTGCTGCGCGCGGTCGGAGCGGCGAACCGCCTCCACGGCGCGTGAGGCCGTAGGGGATAGTGGGGTACGTGAGTGCCGTACCCCCGCCCCGAAACGATGCCGTCCCCGAGCCGGAGCACGAGCCGGAGCGCGAGCCACGGCCCGAGGCGCCGGACAGCCGAGGCGGCCGCCGCAGCGTGGCCGTCGCCCTGCTGCTCGGCACGCTCGGCGCCACCGTCGTCCTGCTCGCCTCCGGCCGGGTCTGGGCCCGGGGCACCACCGCCTTCGGCGGTGACTCGCTCCGGCTGACCGCCGACGGGCAGACCGTCACCGGGTTGCCCGCGGCCCTGGCCATCGTGGGGCTCGCCGCCCTCGTCGCCGTCTTCGCCGTACGCGGCAAGAGCCGGTTGCTGGTCTCCGCCCTGCTGGCGCTCAGCGGCCTGGGCGCGGCGCTGGCCGCCGTCTTCGCCGCCGACGGCCGCAGCGCCCTCGACGCGGAGGCCGCCCGGACGACCGCGGACACCGCGGCGAAGGTGGCGGGAATGACCCAAACGGCCTGGCCGTACGTCACGGCCGCCGGCGCGGCCCTGATCCTGGTCGCCGGGCTGCTGGCACTGCGCTTCGGCCGGAGCTGGCCGGCCATGGGCGGCCGCTACGAACGTGACGGCAGCCCGCGGCCCCGCAAGGCCGCCGTGGTGGATCCGGACCGTCCGGAGGATCTGTGGAAGGCTCTGGACCGGGGCGAGGATCCGACCTCCGATCAGGGGCGCTGACGGGCCCTTCGACCCCACCCCCGTGAGTGCGGCCCCGGCCGGGTGCGGGACAATGTCACCGAGCGTTCGACACAGACCGCGCTTTCCACACACACAGCATCGCGGCAGAGCAACGAGGAGCAACTCATGGCGGGCACAGACCACGGACACACCCCGGCCGCCTGGACCGGTGTCATCATCGCCTTCATCGGTTTCTGCATCTCCGGCGCCTTCATGGTGATCGCGAACGCATGGGGCTTCTGGGCCGGTCTCGTCGTCGTCGCGCTCGGCGGTGTCGTGGGCATGGCGATGAAGGCAGCGGGCATGGGCGCGCCGAAGGCCGCTCACAAGGACCTCGCCGAGGTCATCGCCGCCTCCAAGGTCCCCGCCAAGGTCTGAGCGGTACCGAGGTTCCGAAAGGCGCGGCCCGTCGGGCTGCGCCTTTTGTCATGATCGGCGAGAATCAGCGGGTGGACGCTTCTCGCAATCCCGATCTCGTGCCGTCGTCGGAGCTTCCCGCCGCCCGGGTTTCCCGTGCCCGGCGGCTCGCCGCTCCGGCGATCACCCTGGTCGGGGTCGTCGCGGCGTTTGCGTATGTGGGGGCCGTGGATCCCAATGAACCGGGCCATTACCCGGTCTGTCCGTTGTTCCGGATGACCGGAATCCTGTGCCCCGGTTGTGGTGGACTGCGGAGCGCGCACGCGTTCGCCCACGGCGATCTGCCGGCAGCATTCGGGGCAAATGCCCTGGCCGTCGTCGGCTACTTCGTCTTCGCGGGATTCGCGGCCCTGTGGCTGGTTCGCGCCTATCGCGGCGGGCCCACCCCGAGGCTCGCCCTGCGGCCGCAGTACTGGTGGGGGGTGGGCGTGGTGGCGCTCGTTTTCGCCGTCGTCCGAAATCTTTCTTTCGGCTCGGCGCTGGCCCCCTGAGGCCCGTGCGGGGCCCGTATGAAGCCCGTATTCCGAATGTCCAGTTACTGGGACGGCGTCAACCGGGTGCTCACCTGCGGATACCATTTGATTGCTGACCTTGCAGTTGTACGTGTCTGCAAGGCGGCCGACCGTCATCGACCCGGAAGGGGGCCGCTCGCGTGAGTGTGCTCGACGAGATCATCGAAGGGGTCCGCGAAGACCTTGCCGAACGGCAGGCCCGCGTGAGCCTCGACGAGCTCAAGGAGCGTGCCGCCAAGGCGCCCCAGGCCAAGGACGGCGTCGCTGCCCTGCGCGGCGACAGCGTCAAGGTGATCTGCGAAGTCAAGCGGTCCAGCCCCTCCAAGGGCGCGCTGGCCGCGATCGCCGATCCGGCCGGGCTCGCCGCGGACTACGAGGCCGGCGGTGCCGCGGTCATCTCCGTCCTCACCGAACAGCGCCGGTTCGGCGGCTCGCTGGCCGACCTGGAGGCCGTCCGCGCCCGCGTGGACATCCCCATCCTGCGCAAGGACTTCATCGTCACGGCGTACCAGCTCTGGGAGGCCCGCGCCTACGGCGCCGACCTCGCGCTGCTGATCGTCGCGGCCCTGGAGCAGGAGGCCCTCGTCTCCCTCATCGAGCGGGCCGAGTCCATCGGGCTCACCCCGCTCGTGGAGGTCCACGACGAGGAGGAAGTGGAGCGCGCGGTCGCCGCGGGCGCCAAGATCATCGGCGTCAACGCCCGCAACCTCAAGGACCTCAAGGTCGACCGCTCCACCTTCGAGCGCGTCGCCCCCGAGATCCCGGACCACATCGTCAAGATCGCCGAATCCGGCATCCGCGGTCCGCACGACCTCATCGCCTACGCGAACGAGGGCGCCGACGCCGTCCTCGTCGGGGAGTCCCTGGTGACCGGCCGCGACCCGAAGGCGGCCGTGGCCGACCTCGTCGCCGCCGGCGCCCACCCCGCCCTGCGTCACGGGCGGAGCTGACCCCACTCCATGACCCACAACCCGCCCTCCGTCAGCACCCGACCCGGCCGTCGCGGCCCGGTCGGCGTGCCGACGGCGCACGCGCCCCTGGCGCGCGGCTGCCGCCCCCGCGGCTGCCGCGCCCCGGCCCGGCGCGTCCACGGGCGGCGGGTCCGGTACGTGATCGGCTCCGAGCCCGGTCAGGTCAACGGCATGCGATGGCGTCCCGGAGACGCGCTGTAACGAGGGCTGCCGCGGCCCGGTACACGAGACGTACCGCGCCGCGCCCCGACCTCGTACGGCCTGCGCCCCGGGCCGCCGGCCCCGGGCGCGGTCTCCTCGTACCGACACACCACCGGCCCCCGAGCGGGGCGCGTGTGTCGCGGGCGAGCGGCGCAATACGGTGAACCCACTCGTCGCATCCCGTAGGAGCACCGGCATGTCCAGCCAATACTTCATCCCGGACCCGGAGGGTCACGTTCCGAACGCCGAAGGCTACTTCGGCGACTTCGGAGGCAAGTTCATCCCGGAGGCGCTCGTCGCCGCCGTGGACGAGGTCGCCGTCGAGTACGAGAAGGCCAAGGGCGACCCGGCCTTCGCCGCCGAGCTGAACGACCTGATGGTCAACTACACCGGCCGGCCCAGCGCCCTCACCGAGGTGCCCAGGTTCGCCGAGCACGCGGGCGGCGCGCGGATCTTCCTCAAGCGCGAGGACCTCAACCACACCGGCTCGCACAAGATCAACAACGTGCTGGGCCAGGCACTGCTCACCAAGCGCATGGGCAAGACCCGGGTCATCGCCGAGACCGGAGCCGGCCAGCACGGCGTGGCCACCGCCACCGCCTGCGCGCTCTTCGGCCTCGACTGCACCATCTACATGGGCGAGATCGACACCCAGCGCCAAGCCCTCAACGTGGCCCGGATGCGCATGCTGGGCGCCGAGGTCATCGCGGTGAAGTCCGGCTCCCGCACCCTGAAGGACGCCATCAACGAGGCGTTCCGCGACTGGGTCGCCAACGTGGACCAGACCCACTACCTCTTCGGCACGGTCGCCGGCCCGCACCCCTTCCCGGCCATGGTCCGCGACTTCCACCGCGTCATCGGCGTCGAGGCCCGCCGCCAGATCCTGGAGCGCGCCGGCCGGCTGCCCGACGCCGTCGCGGCCTGCGTCGGCGGCGGCTCCAACGCCATCGGCCTCTTCCACGCCTTCATCCCGGACACCGACGTCCGCCTGGTCGGCTTCGAGCCCGCCGGGCACGGCGTCGAGACCGGCGAGCACGCGGCCACGCTGACCGCCGGCGAGCCCGGCATCCTGCACGGCTCCCGCTCCTACGTCCTCCAGGACGAGGAGGGCCAGATCACCGAGCCGTACTCCATCTCGGCCGGTCTGGACTACCCCGGCATCGGCCCGGAGCACTCCTACCTCAAGGACTCCGGCCGCGGCGAGTACCGCGCGGTCACCGACGACCAGGCGATGCAGGCCCTGCGGCTGCTCTCCCGCACCGAGGGCATCATCCCGGCGATCGAGTCCGCGCACGCCCTCGCCGGCGCGCTGGACCTCGGCAAGGAGCTGGGCAAGGACGGCCTGCTGGTCGTCAACCTGTCCGGCCGCGGTGACAAGGACATGGACACGGCAGCCCGCTACTTCGGGCTGTACGACGGCGAGAGCGCCGAGGGGGAGTCGAAGTGAGCAACGCCAGCGAGAAGACCGGGCGCATCCAGCTTCTGAGCGACACGCTCGCCAAGGCCAAGTCCGAGGACCGCGCCGCCCTCGTCGCCTACCTCCCGGCGGGCTTCCCGACCGTCGACGGCGCCATCGAGGCGGTCAAGGCCGTCATCGCGGGCGGCGCGGACGTGGTCGAGATCGGCCTCCCGCACAGCGACCCGGTCCTGGACGGCGCCATCATCCAGACCGCCGACGACATCGCCCTGCGCGGCGGAGTCAAGATCGCCGACGTGCTGCGCACCGTGCGCGAGGCGCACGAGGCGACCGGGGCCCCGATCCTGGTCATGACGTACTGGAACCCCATCGACCGCTACGGCGTCGAGCGGTTCACCGCCGAGCTCGCCGAGGCGGGCGGCGCCGGCTGCATCCTGCCCGACCTGCCGGTCCAGGAGTCCGCGCTGTGGCGGGAGCACGCGGAGAAGCACGGTCTGGCGACCGTCTTCGTCGTGGCCCCCAGCAGCAAGGACGAGCGCCTGGCCACCATCACGGCGGCCGGCTCCGGCTTCGTCTACGCCGCCTCCCTCATGGGGGTCACCGGCACCCGCGAGTCGGTCGGCAACCAGGCCCAGGACCTCGTCCGGCGCACCCGCGCCACCACGGAGCTCCCGGTCTGCGTCGGCCTGGGCGTCTCCAACGCCGTACAGGCCAAGGAGGTCGCGGGCTTCGCCGACGGTGTGATCGTCGGCTCGGCCTTCGTGAAGCTGCTGCTGGACGCACCGGACGAGGCGGCCGGGCTGGCCGCCGTACGGGCGCTGGCGGGCGAGCTTGCGGAAGGCGTACGCAGGAACTGATCGGCGCGTTCGATCAAAGCGTGGACGCCTGAGCGGGTTCTGTAGCCCGATCGGGTGGAAGTAGGGGCGGGGGGGCACGCGAGTGCCACCCCGCTTCGTTTGGCCGAACGTGAGCGAGAAGAACGACGGTGCGAACCGCGATGCGACGAAACGATCGGCCCGGGAGCGACTCCAGATGGAGCGCGAGCGACAGAAGACCCGGGACAAGCGCCGGCGGACCCTGATCGTGGCGGCGGCGGTGGTCGGCGTGCTCGGCCTGGCGACCGTCGTCGGCGTGATCGCGGCCAACACCGGCAAGGGCGACAAGTCCGCCAAGGCAGGCCCGGTGGTCGCCCCCTCGGGCGCCACGGGCAAGGACGCGCTCGCCATCCAGACGGGCAAGGCGGAAGCCCCGCACACCCTGGTGGTGTGGGAGGACTTCCGCTGCCCCGCCTGCAAGTCCTTCGAGAACAACTACCGCGACACCATCCATGAGCTGGAGGCCAAGGGCCTGCTCAAGACCGAGTACCACCTGGTCACGCTCATCGACGCGAACATGAGGGGCAGCGGCTCGCTGAACGGCGCGAACGCGGCGGCCTGCGCGCAGGACGCGGGCAAGTTCACGGCGTACCACGACGTCCTCTTCCAGAACCAGCCGGAGGAGGTCGACGACGCCTTCGGCAAGAACGCCAAGCTGCTGGAACTGGCCGGCAAGGTGGACGGGCTGGACACCCCCGAGTTCCGCTCGTGCGTCGAGAACGGAACGCACAACAGCTGGGTGGCCAAATCCCAGGAGGCCTTCCGCGCCGGCCAGTTCCGGGGCACGCCGACCGTGCTGCTGGACGGCAAGGACATCTTCGCCGACCAGGCGAACCAGATGACCCCGCAGAAGCTGAAGGAGCAGGTGGAAGGCACGGCCAAGAGTTCCGGCAGCGGCGCGGCGAAGGCGTCCCCGTCGGCCTCCGCGTCCGCTTCCGCGTCTTCTTCGGCCCGGGCGAAGACCTCGTCGAAGACGGGCTCGCCGGCCGCCGGAGGGGCGTCGAAGGGGGCTGCCACGGGCGCGGCCACCGGGGCTGCGGAGGACTGAGCGACCCCCGGGTCGTGTGTGGATTTGGTTTCGGCTTGCCGGGCGGGTTGCGGTCCGCACCGCCCGGCAGGGTAGCGTCATGACTGCCATGGACATTGCTTACATCCCCAGCCCGTCGACCGGCGTGGTCCAACTCGGACCGATCCCGCTGCGCGGCTACGCGTTCTGCATCATCATCGGCGTCTTCGTCGCCGTCTGGCTCGGCAACAAGCGCTGGGTCGCACGCGGCGGAAAGCCGGGCACGGTCGCGGACATCGCCGTGTGGGCGGTGCCGTTCGGCCTTGTCGGCGGTCGCCTCTACCACGTGATCACCGACTACCAGCTCTACTTCGTCGAAGGCCGCAACTGGGTCGACGCCTTCAAGATCTGGGAGGGCGGCCTCGGCATCTGGGGTGCGATCGCGCTGGGCGCGGTCGGAGCCTGGATCGGCTGCCGGCTGCGCGGCATCCCGCTGCCGGCCTGGGCGGACGCCCTGGCTCCCGGCATCGCGCTGGCCCAGGCCTTCGGGCGGTGGGGCAACTGGTTCAACCAGGAGCTGTACGGCCGCGCCACCGATCTGCCGTGGGCGGTGGAGATCAGCGAGGGCCCGAACCGGGTCGCCGGCACCTACCACCCGACCTTCCTGTACGAGTCGCTGTGGTGCGTCGGCGTCGCGCTGCTGGTCATCTGGGCGGACCGCCGCTTCAAGCTCGGCCACGGGCGGGCGTTCGCCCTGTACGTGGCCGCGTACTGCGCGGGCCGCGTCTGGATCGAGTACATGCGGGTCGACGAGGCGCACCACATCCTCGGCCTGCGGCTGAACGTGTGGACCTCGATCGTGGTCTTCGTACTGGCCGTGGTCTACCTGGTCCTGTCGGCGAAGCTGCGGCCGGGCCGAGAGGAAGTCGTCGAACCGGTTTCCTCCGGCGGTGCGGGTGCCGAGGGCTCGTCTCCAGCCGATGCGGACGCTGCCGCCGAGCCGAAGGACTCCGAGGCCGGGGGCAAGCCCTCCGGCACCGCCGAGGCCGAGCGCGAGCCCGAGCCCGAGCCCGAGGCCATTGAGGCCAAGAAGGCGGCCGTCCTGACGAAGGGCACGCCGGCCGAGGCCGAGGCCGAGGCCGAGGCTCCGGAGGCCGGGAAGGGCTGACGGTACCCCGTGTCGTGGCCCGGCTGGTGGGGCTCGGCCGCGTGCCTCCCGGCGGGGCTGGGGTGGTTCCCGCGGGCGGGGTCTCGACCCTCGGGTCCGCCCCGCGCCTCAGTCGCCGGCGGGGCTGGGGGTGGTCCCCCCGGGCGGGATCTCGGCCCTCGGGTCCGCCCCGCGCCTCAAACGCCGGCGAGGCTGGGGGTGGTCACCCCGGGCGGGATCTCGGCCCTCGGGTCCGCCCCGCGCCTCAGTCGCCGGCGGGGCTGGGGTGGTGCCCCCCGGGCAGGTTTCGCTCCTGGGGTTGGTCCGCGGTGTCCCTCCGGGGCGTCTCCTCGTCCTCGCGCACTGAGGGTCATCCGGGCTGCTGAGCCATGGTTGCGCGCTCGTCCTGCGGGGACGCCCCGGAGTGCCCCCGCTCCCCCCGACGGGTAAAACCCTGCCCCTGGGGGGCGGGAGCGTGCAGTGCCCCTGCTCTTCCGTCGGCCAAGGCCCCGCCCCTGGTCGGGAGTGTGCTGTTGGGGTGGGGACACGGCGGAGTGTCCCCGCAGGACGAGCGCGCAACCACGCTCTGTGTCGAAGCACCTGCTCAGTGCGCGAGGACGAGGAGATGCTCCGGCGGGGCACCGCCCCAACCCGGGTCGGTCCTGCCCCAGGAAAATCCAGCCTCGCCGGCGTTTGAGGCGCGGGGTCTGGGGCGGAGCCCCAGCGGCGAAGCCGTGCCCGGCGGCGGATCAGCGGGCGGCCATTCGCGCGGCCAGCGCAAGGGTGCGGTGGGCCGCGGCCACCACGGCCGGGTCCACGAAGCGGCCGTCCGGCAGGGCCAACGCCCCCGGCGTGGCCCGGGCGGCGGTCAGGACCTCCTCGGCGGCCGTGACCTCCTCCGGCGCCGGGAGGTAGGCCCGCTCGATCACCGGGAGCTGGCGCGGGTGGATCGCCGCCCGGCCGAGGAAGCCGAGGGAACGGCCGCGCGCGCAGGAGACGGCCAGCGCCTCCAGGTCGCGGATGTCGGGGAAGACCGACTGGGCCGGGGGAGCCAGGCCCGCCGCCCGGGCCGCGACCACGATCCGGGAGCGCGGCCAGTCCAGCCCCGCCTCCGCGCTGACGCCCAGATCGGCGCGCAGGTCCGCCTCGCCGAGGGACAGCCCGCGCAGGGCCGGGTGCGCGCGGGCGATCTCGTACGCCCGCTCCACGCCCAGCGCCGATTCGAGCAGTGCGTGCAGGCCGACCCCGCCGGTGCGGTCCGCGACGGCCGCGATCTGCTCCGGGGCGCTGATCTTCGGCAGCCGGAGTCCCGCGAGGCCCCGCAGGCCCGCCAGGGCGGTGAGGTCGGCGCCGCCCCAGGGGGAGTCGAGGGCGTTGACGCGAACGTGGACGGGGACCGGCGGCCGCTCCGCGAGCAGCTCGGCGGTGGCGGCGCGGGCGTACTCCTTGCGGGAGACCGGTACCGCGTCCTCCAGGTCCACGATGACGGCGTCCGCCCCGCGGTCGAGGGCCTTGGCGACCACCTCGGGGCGGTCGCCGGGTGCGTACAGCCAGGTCAGGATCACAGCGCTCCCTCCTCGCGGAGAGCCAGGATCTCGGCCGCGGACAGGCCGAGCTCGGTCAGGACGGCCTCGGTGTCCGCGCCGTGCGGGCGGCCGGCCCAGCGGATCCCGCCGGGGGTCTCGGACAGCCGGAAGAGGATGTTCTGCATGCGCAGCGGGCCCAGTTCCGGGTCCTCGATCTCGGTGAGCGTGTCGAGCGCCTCGAACTGGGGGTCCGCCATCACGTCCCGGATGTCGTAGACCTGCGCGACGGCGGCCTCGGCGTCCTCGAAGGCGGCGACGACCTCCTCCGCCTTGTGGCGGGCGATCCAGCTGCCGACGGCCTCGTCCAGGACCTCCGCGTGGGCGGCCCGCCCGGTGCCCGTCGCGAACCAGGGCTCGGCGATCAGCTCGGGCCGGCCCACCAGCCGCATGACCCGTTCGGCGATGGACTGGGCCGAGGTGGACACCGCCAGCCAGCGGTTGTCGGCGCTGCGGTAGGTGTTGCGGGGGGCGTTGTTCGTGGAGCGGTTGCCGGTGCGCGGCTGGACGTAGCCGAGCTGGTCGTACCAGATGGGCTGTGGGCCGAGCACGGTGAGGATCGGCTCGATGATGGCCAGGTCCACGACCTGCCCGCGCCCGGTGCGGTCGCGGCCCGTGAGGGCGGTCATCACGGCGTACGCCGTGGTCAGCGCGGCGATCGAGTCGGCGAGCCCGAAGGGCGGCAGGGTCGGCGGCCCGTCCGGCTCCCCGGTGATCGCGGCGAAGCCGCTCATCGCCTCGGCGAGAGTGCCGAAGCCGGGGCGGTGGGCGTACGGGCCCTGCTGGCCGAAGGCCGTGACGCGGGCCAGGACGAGGCGTGGGTTGGCCGCCGACAGCTCGGGCCAGCCGAGGCCCCATCGCTCCAGGGTGCCGGGGCGGAAGTTCTCGATGATCACGTCGGCGGTGGCGGCCAGGCGCAGCAGGGTGTCGCGGCCGCCGGGAGTGGACAGGTCGAGGGTCATCGTCCGCTTGTTCCGGCCGAGCAGCTTCCACCACAGCCCGACGCCGTCCTTGGCGGGCCCGTGCCCGCGGGAGGGGTCGGGGCGGCCCGGGTGCTCGACCTTGACCACCTCGGCGCCGAAGTCCCCCAGGAGGGTGGCGGCGAGCGGGCCTGCGAAGAGGGTGGCGAGGTCGAGGACGCGCAGCCCGTCCAGTGGCCCCGGGGAGCTCGTCACGAGGCGGCCCCGGGCCGTGCCCCCGCGAAGGAGTCGGTCTCGGCGCGGGCTGGCATCGAGTCCTGGGCGCCGGGGCGCTGGACGGAGAGCGCGGCGGCGCACGAGGCCCAACGCAGCGCCTCCGGCACGGGCCGGCCCTCGCCCAGGGCCACCGCGAGGGCGCCGACGAAGGTGTCCCCGGCGGCGGTGGTGTCCACGGCCCGGACCTGCGGAGCCGGCACGGTCAGCGGCTCCCGGCCGCGGGCGGCGTACAGGACTCCGGCGGCGCCGAGGGTGATCACGACCTCGGGTACGTCGTCCAGCAGGGCCGCGGCGGCCTGGCGGGGATCGGTGAGGCCGGTGAGGGCGGCGGCCTCGTGCTCGTTGGGGACCAGGAGGTCGACGACGGCGAGGAGCTCGGCGGGCAGCGGCTGGGCGGGGGCCGGCGTGAGGATCGTACGGACCCCGTGGGCGCGGGCGGCGAGGGCGCCCGCGAGGACGGCGGCCAGCGGCAGTTCGAGCTGGAGGAGGAGGGAGCCGGAGCCGGCGATCCGTGCCTCGTCGCCCGCCTCCAGGCCCGTGACGTGGGCGTTCGCGCCCGGGATGACGATGATGCTGTTGGCGCCCTCGTCGTCGACGGTGATGTGGGCGGTGCCGCTCGCGCCCTCGACGGTGCGCAGGCCGCCCGTCTCGACCCCCGCCGAGGCGAGCGCGGAGCGCAACCGTACGCCGAACTCGTCGGCCCCGACCGCCCCGATCATCACCACCTCCCCGCCGGAGCGGGCCGCGGCGACGGCCTGGTTCGCGCCCTTGCCGCCGGGGACGGTGCGGAAGGCGCGGCCGGTGACCGTCTCGCCGAGGCGGGGGGCCTTGGGGACGTAGGCGACGAGGTCCATGTTGGTACTGCCGAGCACGGCGATGGCCGTCATGAGCGTGCTGCCTCCTGTGCGGTGAGGTGGGCGAGGGTGTCGAAGCCGACGCCGTCGAAGCCGGGGACGGTGGTGGCGAGGCGGTTCTTGAGGGGGGCGGTCCACCGGTGCGGGACCTCGCCGGCGACGAGGGCCGCGAGGGCGCCGGCGGTGGCCCCGTTGGAGTCGGTGTCCCAGCCGCCGGAGACCGCCCGGCACACGGAGTGGGTGAAGTCCCCGTCGGCATGGGTGAGGGCGGCGGCGATCAGCGCGGTGTTGGGCACGGCGTGCACCCAGTGGTAGTGGCCGTAGCGGGCGTGCAGCCGGTCGACGACGAGGTCGAAGTCGGTGTCCTCCCCGGCCGCCCGGATGCCGAAGCGGACGGCTTCGGCGAGGCGGGAGCGGGGCGGTACGAAGGCCAGCCCGGTCCGCAGCGCCGTGTGGACGTCGGAGCGGCCGGTGGCGGCGGTGGCGGTGGCCGCGGCGACGAAGAGGGCGGCGTAGACCCCGTTCGCGGTGTGGGAGAGGACGGCGTCCCGGTACGCCCGGGCCGCGGCGGCGGCCGGGTCGCCGGGGTTGGTCCAGCCGTGGACGTCGGCCCGGATGAGGGCGCCGATCCACTCGCGGAACGGGTTGTGGTGGGTGGCGGTGAGCGGCGGCTCCAGGCCCTGGAGGAGGTTGCGGTACGCGACGCGCTCGGCCGTGAAGGTCCGCCCGGCGGGCAACTCGTCGAGCCAGAGCCGGGCGACGTCGGCGGTGGTGAAGCCCTTGCCGTGCCGCTGGAGCAGGAGCAGGCCGAGGAGCGGGTAGTTGAGGTCGTCGTCCTCGGGCATGCCGTCGATGTTCTCGGCGAGGGAGGTGGGGGCGGAGCGGCGGTTCCAGGGGTGCGCGGCCAGTACCTCCGGGGGGACGCGGCGGGCGGTGAACCAGTCGTTCAGGGGCCAGTTGCCTGCGGCGCGGGCCAAGGCGCGGACGCCGTGCAGGGGGAGCTTCTCCACGGGCTTCCCGAGCAGGCAGCCGACGGCCCGCCCGAGCCAGGCGGCTTCCAGCCGGGTCGCCAGGTGGGGGTCCCGGCCTGCGGCCGGGGGCTGCGCTCCGCGGGCGGTGGTCCGGGGCGCGGCGGTGGCCCGGGGCTCGGCGGTGGTCCGGGGCCTGGCCGTGGCCCGGGGCTCGGCTTCGGGCCAGGTGGCGCGGATGGACTCCCAGGAGTGCGGTTCCTCCGCGGAGAGCGGGGAGGGGAGGGCGGCGAGCTCGCCGAGGAGGCGGGTGGCGAGGTCGCGGAGCTCCGGCGCGGCCTGGGTGGGGGAGGCGCCGGCCCGGGCGGGGGCCGGGTGGCCGCCGGCCGCCAGCCAGGCGCGGCGGGCGGGCTCGGCGTCCCGGCCGTCCTCCGCGGCCTGCCGCAGCTCGTGCCCGATCAGGTCCTCGGGCTGCGCCCAGGTGAGGCGTACGAGGGCCGGCTCCGGCTCGGTGGGCTCGGTGGGCTCGGGTGGCGCGGCGGGGTGGGGGGTGGGGGCCTGCGGCGCTGTTCCCCTACCCGCCCCTTCCCGAAACCGGGGCTCCGCCCCGGACCCCGGGTCGTGCCCGGTTCCGGGGGCCGGGGCGTGCACGCCGGGTTCCGGGGCGGGCCCGGTTCCGGGGTCCGGGTGGTGCCCGGTGTCGGGTTCCGGGCGGTGCCCGGTGCGGGATCCGGGGCTGTGCCCGGTGTCGGGTTCCGGGGCGTATCCGGTGCCGGGTGCCGGGCTTTGCCCGGTGCCAGGGCCCGGGGCGGGCACGCCGAGTTCCGGGCTGGGCCGGGTGTCGGGTTGCGGGGTGGGCCTGGTTGGGGTGGGTGGGCTCGGGGGCGGGCAGGGGGGGTTCATCGGGGGGCCGTGAGGGTGGTGAAGGCCGATTCGTGGGCTCGGCGGCGGGTGCGGTCCAGGGCGAAGATCTCACGGGCCACGGCGGCCAGGGAGGCGGCCGGGGCGTGCAGGTCGAGGCGGCTGGCCTCGGCGACCTGCTTCGCCCAGGCGGGCGGGATCGCGGCCTCGCCGCCCAGGGCCCCCGCGACGGCGCCCGCCATGGTGGCGATGGAGTCGCAGTCCCGGCCGTAGTTGACGGCCCCGAGCACGGAGGTCTCGTACGCCCCGTCCGCGATCAGCAGCATGCCGAGCGCGATCGGGAGTTCCTCGATGGAGTGGAGGCGGGAGGGGCGCCGCGCGCCGAGGGAGGGGGCGCGGTAGTCGGGGCCCACCGAGTCGTACGGGGCGACCGCCTCCCGGAGCGGGGCCAGGGCCGACTCGAAGTCCCTGTGGCGGACGGCGACTTCCCGGACCGCGGCGATGGCGGAGCGGGTGCCGTCCTTGGCCAGCGAGAGGGCCGTGTCGACCACGGACGAGGCCGTCGCGCCGGGCAGGCAGGCGGCCGCCACCGCCGCCGCGAACACGCCCGCCGCCTCCCGCCCGTACGAGGACTGGTGCGCGCCGGCGATGTCCAGGGCCTCCGCGTACGCCCCCGCCGGATTGCCCGCGTTGGCGATGCCGACGGGCGCCATGTACATCGCCGCGCCGCAGTTGACGATGTTGCCGTTGCCCGCCTCGCGGGGGTCGACGTGCGCGTAGTGGAGACGGGTGACGATCCACTTCTCGGCCAGGAAGATCCGTTGCAGGGGGAGGGCCTCCGCCTCCAGCTCGGGGATCCAGCGCGGATTCGTCATCAGGTCCGGGACCAGGTGCTCGGCGACCGCGTAGGCGTCGAGGTGGTCCCGTACCGCCTCGTAGACCCGTACGAGCGCATGGGTCATCAGGGTGTCGTCGGTGACGTGGCCGTCACCCTTGTGGTACGGGGCGATGGGGCGGGCGGTGCGCCAGTCCTCGTACCAGGGACCGACGATGCCGTGGATGCGGCCGCCGTGCCGTTCCACGATCTGGTCCGGGGTCCAGCCCTCCACCGGGCCGCCGAGCGCGTCGCCTACGGCGGCTCCGACGAGGGCGCCGATGGCCCGGTCCTCCAACGTGAGCATCATGTTCGCATCATTCCTTGCGGGTTGGGTGAGGTGAGTTCCGTACGGGTGAGGAGCGCGGCGAGTTCGACGAGGTCGGTGCCGGCGAGGCGGGGGAGGGCGCAGCCGGAGAGGGTGCGGCAGGCCTCGCGCCAGGCGGCGGGGATCGACTCGCCGCCGCCGAGCGCGCCGGTGAGCGCGCCGGCGAGGGCGGGGGCGGAGTCCGCGACGCGGGACAGACAGGCGGCGGCCGGGACGGCCTCGGTCACCTTGCCGCGGGCGGCGGTCGCGAGGGCGAGGGCCACGGGGACGGTCTCGGCGGCGGCGATCCCGTAGCTGTAGACGTGGTCCACGATCTCGTGTTCGAGGGTGGGGACGATGGCGAAGGCACCGCCGTCGGTGTGGGCGCGGGCCAGCTTGACGGCGTGGCGGGCGTTGCGGCCGATCTCGGTGGCCTCGGGGAGCTGGCCGAGCGCGGCGTCGACGGCGGCGTCCACGTCGGGGGTGGCCAGCGCCGTCGCGAGGGCGGCGGCCATGGCGCGGGCGCCGTGGACGCCGTCGCCGTCCTGGGTGTAGCGGGCGTCGAACTCGGCGAGATCCGCCGCCGCGCGGGGGTCGCCGGGGTGGACGACGGCGAGGACGCAGGCGCGGATGCAGGCGGCGTCGTCGAAGTAGTGCGGGTTGTCGTGGCCGGTGGCGGGCGGGCGCAGGCCGGTGGCGAGGTTGCCGAGGCCGGCGCGGACGGAGATCCGGGCGCGGAGGGGCAGTACGGCGGATTCGACTTCGGGGGCGCGTTCCGCTGCCGCGGCGACCTCGGACGCCAGGGCGTTCCAGGCGAGGTCGATGGCGGCGCGCATGCGGCGTGACCGGCTGAGGTCGGAGAGCAGGACGCCGGCGGCGGTGAGGACGGACTCGGCGACGAAAGCCGCCCACTCGGCGTCGTCGGACGGTCCGAGACGGAGGGGCTCGGGGGGCTGGTTCAGGGCGATGGGGACGGGGAGGGTGGTGGTGGCGTTCTGCTCGGCGAAGGTGTCGAGCTCGCGGGTCAGGCGGCGGGTCCACTCGGGCATCCGGCTCGCGCGGTGGCGGGCGGCGGGCCACCCGGCGGCGTCGCCCGCGGCGAGCCCGAGGAGGAGCCCCTCGATCCGCCGGGGCCCTGCGGAGGGCTCGGCGGGGGCCGCGCTCCGCTCGGCCGGGATGCCTTCCCGGGGGCCGGTCCGGGCGGGGGCTGCGGCTTGCCCGTGCCCGTGCCCGTGCCCGGCGGGCCGCTCTGCCAGGCGTAGCTCCGTGACCCCTGCGCCGGCCGTGCCCGTACGGTGCTCGGCCCGCGCGGTGTCGGCGGCCCCGACGAGCCGCTCAGTGATCCGGGCCCGGTCCTGGGCGGCCGGCGCTGCGCCGGGAGCCCCGTCGGCCACGGCTGTACGGGCTTCGCCGCGTTGGGTGCCGGTGGCGCTGCCGGGCCGCTCCGTGATCCGGGCCTGGTCCTGGGCGGCCGGCGCTGCGCCGGGAGCCCCGTCGGCCACGGCTGTACGGGCTTCGCCGCGTTGGGTTCCGGCGGCCCCCACGGGCTGGTCCGCGATCTGGGCCCGGTCCTGGGCGGCCGGCGCTGCGCCGGGAGCCCCGTCGGCCACGGCTGTGCGGGCTTGCCCGCGTTGGGTTCCGGTGGCGCTGCCGGGCCGCTCAGTGATCCGGGCGCGGGCCGTGCCCGTACGCGTTTCCCCGCGCGCGGGGTCGGCTCCGCCGGCCGGGGGCTCGGCCGGGGCGGAGATTTCCCCCACCCCGCCCTTCCACCGTTCCCTGGGGCTCCGCCCCGGACCCCGCTCCTCAAACGCCGGAGGGGCTGGATTTCGGCTGCTGCCGTCCGCCAAGCGCGGCTGGTTCGCCCGGAGGGCAAATGCCGCCTCGCCG